>NZ_CP047344.1:0-300000 GCF_011045815.1 Proteus vulgaris
GTGTCACTTTCGCTTTGGCAGCATTGTCTTGCCCGATTGCAGGATGAGTTACCTGCCACTGAATTTAGTATGTGGATACGTCCCTTGCAGGCAGAATTAAGCGATAATACGCTGGCGCTGTATGCACCTAATCGTTTTGTTTTGGATTGGGTAAGAGAAAAATACATTAATAATATCAATGCGTTATTGGTGGATTTTTGTGGCTCTGAAGTCCCTTCTTTACGTTTTGAAGTGGGTAATAAACCTGCATCGACACGTACACCGGAAAGTGTTCCTAAAGCTGTTGTAAACCCAACAGTAAATACGGCACCTACGTATAGTCAGCCCGTTCGCCCTAGCTGGGATAACCAACCTGCGTCTCAACTGCCTGAGCTGAATTATCGCTCTAACGTTAACCCAAAACATAAGTTTGATAACTTTGTTGAAGGTAAATCTAACCAGTTAGCGAGAGCCGCAGCAAGACAAGTTGCTGATAATCCTGGTGGTGCTTATAACCCACTTTTTTTATATGGTGGAACAGGGCTGGGTAAAACGCACTTGTTACATGCAGTGGGTAACAGCATTATGGAACGTAAAGCGAATGCAAAAGTGGTTTATATGCATTCTGAACGTTTCGTACAAGATATGGTAAAAGCGTTACAAAATAATGCGATAGAAGACTTTAAACGTTATTACCGTTCTGTGGATGCACTATTAATTGATGATATTCAATTTTTTGCCAATAAAGAGCGTTCACAAGAAGAATTTTTTCATACCTTTAACGCATTGTTAGAAGGTAATCAGCAAATTATTTTAACCTCAGACCGTTATCCTAAAGAGATTAACGGTGTTGAAGATAGATTAAAATCACGCTTTGGTTGGGGATTAACGGTGGCGATTGAACCACCAGAACTTGAAACCCGAGTGGCGATTTTAATGAAAAAAGCGGATGAAAACCAAATTCAGTTACCTGACGAAGTGGCCTTTTTTATTGCCAAAAGACTTCGTTCTAACGTCCGTGAGCTTGAAGGTGCATTAAACCGAGTGATTGCTAACGCGAATTTTACAGGTCGTGCGATTACTATCGACTTTGTACGTGAAGCATTACGTGATTTACTCGCTTTACAAGAAAAATTAGTCACTATCGATAATATTCAAAAAACAGTTGCTGAATATTATAAAATTAAAGTGGCCGATTTACTGTCGAAGCGGAGATCCCGATCGGTTGCCCGTCCGAGGCAAATGGCAATGGCGCTGGCAAAGGAACTCACAAACCACAGCTTGCCTGAAATCGGGGATGCCTTTGGTGGTCGTGATCATACAACTGTTCTTCATGCATGCCGTAAAATAGAGCAATTGCGTGAAGAAAGTCACGATATCAAAGAAGATTTTTCTAACTTAATCAGAACATTATCATCCTAGCGCTATGAAATTTATCATTGAACGTGAACAGCTTCTTAAGCCGCTACAACAAGTGAGTGGCCCTTTAGGTGGTCGTCCTACCTTACCTATTTTAGGTAACTTATTGCTTAAGGTAACTGAAAACACCTTATCACTAACAGGAACTGACCTTGAAATGGAGATGGTGGCGAGAGTTAACCTCAGCCAGTCTCATGAAATTGGCGCCACAACTGTTCCTGCGCGTAAGTTTTTTGATATTTGGCGTGGGTTACCTGAAGGCGCAGAAATTAGTGTTGAGCTTGATGGTGATCGCCTTTTAGTGCGCTCCGGTCGTAGCCGTTTTTCATTATCAACTTTACCCGCATCTGATTTTCCTAACTTAGATGATTGGCAAAGTGATGTTGAATTTATCTTGCCACAAGCAACATTAAAACGCCTTATTGAATCCACGCAGTTTTCAATGGCACATCAAGATGTGCGTTATTACCTCAACGGTATGTTATTTGAAACTGAAAACACAGAATTACGCACAGTTGCAACAGATGGGCACCGTTTAGCCGTATGTTCGATGGATATCGGACAATCTTTACCTGGTCACTCGGTTATTGTTCCTCGTAAAGGTGTTATTGAATTAATGCGCCTACTGGATGGTGGTGGTGAAAGTTCACTGCAATTGCAAATCGGTAGCAACAATATACGCGCGCATGTAGGTGATTTTATTTTTACCTCGAAGTTGGTTGATGGTCGTTTCCCTGACTATCGTCGCGTATTACCGAAAAACCCAACCAAAACAGTGATTGCAGGTTGTGATATTCTTAAGCAGGCATTTTCTCGTGCTGCGATTTTATCTAATGAGAAATTCCGCGGTGTGCGTATTAACCTCACTAGTGGTCAATTAAAAATCACAGCCAACAACCCTGAGCAAGAAGAAGCAGAAGAAATTGTTGATGTTCAGTATCAAGGTGAAGAAATGGAAATTGGCTTTAATGTCAGCTATCTCCTTGATGTATTGAATACCTTGAAATGTGAAGAAGTTAAGCTGTTACTGACTGATGCTGTTTCTAGTGTTCAAGTTGAAAATGTGGCAAGTTCTGCGGCTGCTTATGTTGTTATGCCAATGCGTTTATAATAGTCACTAACATGATTTTATCCCGTTTATTGATCCGCCATTTTAGAAATATCGAACAGGCGGACCTGCCATTAGCGGATGGCTTTAATTTTCTTGTTGGACCAAACGGGAGTGGTAAAACAAGTATACTTGAAGCGATTTACACCTTAGGACATGGACGAGCATTTCGTAGTTCTCAAGCAAATCGCGTGATCCAACATGATGAAAATGAATTTATTCTTCATGGGCGTTTAAGTGGGCTTAATGAAGAAAGTCGCGGCTATGCGATTGGGTTGAGTAAAGATCGCGAAGGTAATAGTACGGTACGAATTGACGGAAGCGATGGTCATAAAATTGCAGAATTAGCCAAATTATTACCCATGCAATTAATTACACCAGAAGGTTTTACTTTACTGAATGGTGGGCCTAAATATCGTCGTGCGTTTATCGATTGGGGTTGTTTTCATAATGAACCTCGATTTTTTGCTGCATGGTCAGATTTAAAACGTGTTTTAAAGCAACGTAACGCAGCACTAAGGCAAGCAACGTCTTATCGACAGCTAATGCCTTGGGATAAAGAACTTATCTTATTAACGCAACAGATAAGTGAATGGCGAGCTCAATATACCGAAGATATCGCTAAAGATATTGAAGAAACGTGTCGTCTGTTTTTACCTGAATTTTCGCTGAAAGTCAGTTTTCAGCGGGGCTGGGATAAAGAAACTGATTATGGTGAGTTGCTAGCACGTCAATTTGAACGTGATAAAATGTTAGCCTATACCTCACTTGGTGCTCATAAGGCAGATCTACGCATTAGAGCAAACGGCACGCCAGTAGAAGATATGTTGTCACGAGGTCAGCTCAAGCTATTGATGTGTGCTTTGAGACTGGCACAAGGTGAATATTTCACTCGTAAGAATGGGCAAAGATGCCTGTATCTGCTCGATGATTTTGCTTCCGAATTAGATGCAAGTCGGCGTCAGTTGTTAGCCGAGCGTCTAAAATCTACGCAAGCTCAGGTGTTTGTCAGTGCGATAACACAAGGGCAAGTGAAAGATATGCTAGATGTAAATAGCAGGCTATTTAGCGTAGAACGTGGCAAAATAGAGGTTAAACCATAGGAATAAAGCGAGAAACGTTGATGTCGAATACATATGACTCCTCAAGTATCAAAGTATTAAAAGGGCTGGATGCGGTGCGTAAGCGCCCGGGGATGTATATCGGGGATACAGATGATGGAACCGGTCTGCATCACATGGTCTTCGAGGTGGTCGACAACGCAATCGACGAAGCCCTCGCGGGTTTCTGTGATGAGATTATTGTCACTATCCATTCAGATAACTCCGTCTCTGTTCGAGATGATGGTCGTGGAATTCCAACCGGCATTCACCAAGAAGAGGGTGTTTCAGCAGCAGAAGTTATTATGACGGTTCTGCATGCTGGGGGTAAATTCGATGATAACTCCTATAAAGTCTCTGGTGGACTTCATGGTGTAGGGGTTTCTGTTGTTAATGCGTTGTCTGAAAAACTCGAACTGACTATTCATCGCGATGGAAAAATCCATCAGCAAATTTATCGTCATGGTGTACCTGATGATCGCTTAAAAGTGATTGGTGATACTGAAAAATCAGGAACATTTGTTCGCTTCTGGCCAAGTCTTGAAACCTTTAAAGGTGAGACTGAATTCCAGTATGAAATTTTAGCAAAACGTCTTCGTGAATTGTCATTCTTAAATTCAGGCGTTTCTATCCGTTTAATTGATAAACGTGATAATCGTGAAGATCATTTCCACTACGAAGGTGGTATTAAGGCATTCGTTGAATACTTAAGCCGTAATAAAACACCAATTCACCAAAATGTATTCTATTTCTCCACTGAAAAAGATGGCATTGGTGTTGAAGTTGCGATGCTGTGGAATGATGGTTTCCAAGAAAATGTTTATTGTTTTACCAACAATATTCCACAACGTGATGGTGGTACACACCTAGTTGGTTTCCGTACGGCAATGACACGTACGCTAAACAACTATATGGATAAAGAAGGCTTTAGCAAAAAATCAAAAATCAGTGCAACGGGTGATGATGCACGTGAAGGCCTGATTGCGGTTGTTTCTGTTAAAGTCCCAGATCCTAAATTCTCATCACAAACAAAAGATAAACTGGTTTCTTCTGAAGTTAAAACAGCGGTAGAAACGCTGATGAACGAGAAGCTGGTGGAATATCTGTTAGAAAACCCAAATGACGCCAAAATCGTTGTTGGTAAAATTATTGATGCTGCTCGTGCTCGTGAAGCTGCACGTAAAGCGCGTGAGATGACACGTCGTAAAGGTGCTTTAGATTTAGGTGGCTTACCCGGTAAATTAGCAGACTGTTCTGAACGTGATCCTGCTTTCTCTGAACTGTATTTAGTGGAAGGGGACTCTGCGGGTGGCTCTGCAAAACAAGGGCGTAACCGTAAAACGCAGGCTATCTTGCCGTTAAAAGGTAAAATCCTAAACGTTGAGAAAGCGCGTTTTGATAAAATGCTGGCGTCTCAAGAAGTAGCAACATTAATCACAGCATTAGGTTGTGGTATCGGTCGTGATGAATATAACCCAGATAAACTGCGTTATCACAGCATTATCATCATGACGGATGCGGACGTCGATGGCTCTCACATTCGTACTCTGTTACTGACATTCTTCTATCGTCAAATGCCAGAAATTATCGAACGTGGTCATATCTTTATTGCTCAACCACCACTTTACAAAGTGAAGAAAGGCAAACAAGAGCAATACATCAAAGATGATGACGCGATGGACGAATACTTGATGTCGATAGCACTTGATGGTGCAGCACTTTATATCAGTGAACATGCACCAGCAATGCACGGTGAGCAACTTGAAAAACTGGTTGTTGACTACCATGCCGCACATAAAATTATTCGTCGTATGGAGCGTATTTATCCACTGAGCATGTTAAATAGCTTGGTGTATCACTCAACGCTCACAGAAGAAGATTTATCTGACAAAACCAAAGTTGAAGAGTGGATGAGTGGCTTGGTCAACCGTTTAAATAATGCGGAAGAGCAAAGTAGTACTTATAGCTATACCATCACTCAAAACGATGAAAACCGTTTATTTGAGCCAGTGTTACGTATCCGTACTTATGGTATTGATACAGACTATAAACTGGATTATGACTTTATCCACAGTAGTGAATATCAACGTATTACCCATTTAGGTGACATTATTGGGAACCTAATTGAAGAGGGTGCGTTTATTGAGCGTGGAGAGCGTCGTCAGGCGATTTCAAGTTTTGAAGAAGCGCTAGAGTGGTTAACAAAAGAATCACGTCGTGGCCTTGCTGTACAGCGTTATAAAGGTCTTGGTGAAATGAACCCAGAACAATTATGGGAAACCACCATGAACCCAGATACACGTCGTATGATGCAAGTGACCGTTAAAGATGCGATTGCAACGGATGAGCTATTTACTACGCTAATGGGCGATGCAGTTGAACCTCGTCGTGCCTTTATCGAAGAAAATGCGTTGAAAGCCGCAAATATTGATATCTAATAGATATCACTCCATTATGTAAAATGAAAACCAGCTAATTTATTGATTTTAGCTGGTTTTTTTATACTTACTGTTTACGCTCGGATGAATACAACGTAATTAACGCAAAATATTCAGCATACGGCGTAAAGGCTCAGCGGCACCCCATAACAATTGGTCACCGACAGTAAAAGCTGAAATAAATTCAGGACCCATATTCAGTTTACGAATACGCCCTACAGGTGTGCTTAATGTACCAGTTACTGCCGCAGGTGTTAATTCGCGTATCGTCAATTCGCGATCATTGGGAATAACTTTTACCCAGTCGTTATGGCTGGCAAGTAATTGTTCAATTTCAGCAACAGGTAAATCTTTTTTCAGTTTTAGAGTAAATGCTTGGCTATGGCAACGTAATGCGCCAATACGAACGCAAAGACCATCAACAGGGATAATATTTGAACCTGTGTTTAAAATTTTATTGGTTTCTGCTTGTCCTTTCCACTCTTCTCGACTTTGGCCATTTTCTAATTGTTTATCAATCCAAGGGATCAAGCTACCAGCTAGAGGAACACCAAATTGCTCAGTTGGCATCGTACCACTGCGCGTAAAGTTAGTGACTTTACGTTCAATATCTAAGATGGCTGAAGCTGGGTTTTCAAGCTCTTTCACTACTTGATTATGTAGAGAGCCCATTTGTGACAGTAGCTCTCTCATATGACGAGCACCAGCCCCAGAAGCTGCTTGATAGGTGGAGACACTTGCCCACTCCACTAAGTTGTTAGTAAATAAACCACCTAATGACATCAGCATTAAACTAACAGTACAGTTACCACCAACAAAAGCTTTAATGCCTTTGTTTAAGCTATCTTGAATATGTTGACCGTTGACGGGATCGAGAATAATGACTGCATCATCATTCATACGTAACGCAGATGCGGCATCAATCCAGTAACCTTGCCAACCTGCTTGGCGCAGTTTTGGATAGATTTCATTTGTATAGTCACCACCTTGGCAACTAATAATAATATCGAGTGATGCTAGAGTATCAATATCATAAGCATCTTGCAGAGTGCTACGGTGATTACCATAAGCAGGTGCTGCTTCACCTAATTGAGATGTGGTGAAGAAAACAGGGTTTATCCCATCAAAATCACGTTCTTCAACCATTCTTTGCATTAAAACGGAGCCGACCATACCACGCCAGCCCACAAAACCAACATTTTTCATTGTAATTACCCTGTCTTTGTCTGTAGGAATAGTGAGAGACCTCACACTAACCTGACAAAATATAGAGGTAGGTGCAAGTGAATTTATTGATTATTTACCAGAGAATTAGAAGTGTTTCTTATAGTCTTCGTAGAGTTAACAAAAGAAAGCCACAGAACGAACAAATATCAATGAATTGTTAAAAAAGAAAATAGACTCGCCATAAAAATGTAAGAATATTCTGTTATATCTTATTTTGTTTTTTTTGATAAACAAAAATATATTCTTGTTTAAGAAAATAGAGTAAAAATAGAAAAATGTAAAATAGTGTAATATATAAGAAAAACGTATTTACTTAGAGGTCACTCCAAGCTTTATACTAAACGCTATTGTTTAATAGATGATGTATTTTCATAAATAAAAAATAATGATGAAGGTTCTTCATTTTATTTGAATTTTATTTCACCGCTTATTAAGTGGTGTTAGGAGGCGAAATGGATATATCAACAGTCATTCCATTATCTACGTACTACTCGTATTTAAAACGGTTTGTGATTTCACCAACCACGATGGGTACTATCGCGCCTTCATCTCGTTGGTTATGTTATGAAATGCTGGATAAACTCAATTGGCAACAGGACATTCAAGTTGCAGAGTTAGGTGCTGGTACAGGGGTTATTACCCAACAAATTTTAAAAAGAATGTCGGTGAATTCCTCATTAGATGTTTTTGAAATAGAACCTAGTTTTGCAACAGAATTAGATAAAATCGATGATAATCGATTAAAGGTTTATACTGCGTCAGCGGAGAAATTAAACAGTCATTATAATATGATTATTTCAGGGTTACCTTTTTTATCTATACCAAAGAAAACAGGTTTAAGAATTTTAAAACGAGTGCATAAAGAGTTATTAAAAACACGAGGTTGTTTTGTGTTATTTCAATATACCACTCGATATGAAAAAACATTATCTCGCTATTTTCATTTAGAAAAAAAATTAGTCATGCTTAATGTTCCCCCTGCTTGGGTTTATTATTGCACGCCTAAAAATAATATAGGGTAAATGCAAGGCTTGCTCGCTTTTTATATTGTAAATAACAAATAAGAATAGATGCTATTTATTTAGATAAAGTTTGAGCAAGCAAGATAATACTCTTTTCAATTTCATTTGGATTATGAGCAGCATACCCTAATAAAACACCTTTCTTTGGATATGTTTGAATACAGTAACGCGCCAAAGGCTGTATGGCTAATCCTATTTTTCGCGCTTTTTTTACAACATATTCTTCTGTATAACCTGATTTTAACCAGCAGACAATATGGATGCCTGAATCCGTGGGCTCAACATGAAAAACATGAGATAAATGTGTTTTTATCGCATTAGTTAACACTTGATAGCGTTCATAGCAGGCTTTTCTTATTCTTCTTACATGGCGGGCGTAATGCCCTTGAGACATAAACAGCGCTAATGTTGCTTGCTCTAGAAAACCTGAATGTGAATCGGTGTAGTATTTAGCGACTTTAAAGGCTTCGATTAAAGTTTGAGGTACGACTAAAAAACCTAAACGAAACCCGGGATACATCATTTTTGAAAATGTTCCAGCATAGATAACTCGCTGATATTTATCTAACCCTTGTAGAGATTGGATGGGTTTAGTGTGATAGCGAAACTCACTGTTATAGTCATCTTCAAAGATCCACACATTATTGGATGATGCCCATTCTAATAATGCAATACGACGTGAAAGTGAGAGTGTATTACCTAAGGGAAATTGGTGAGAAGGAGTTGTAAAAACAAGTTTTGCTTCTGGACACTGCTCTATTCCTTGAGAAATATCCATTCCATCAATATCTGAGCTTATTGGATATGGCTTTATACCATAAGAAGTGAAGATACCTCGTGCACTGTCATAACCCGGATCATCTAGCCAAATGGTATCCCCCTCTTGTAATAGTACTCTAGTAGTGAGATTTATAGCTTGCTGCGTACCATTTACAATAATGATTTGCTCAGGCTGACAAGAAAGCCCACGAGTTGATTGAACATATTGGCATATCATCTCTTTTAATGGCGTGTAGCCTGTTGGCGAATTGAATGTTGCGAGTATTTTTTTTGATTGTCGCCAAACCCGTCCTAATAGCCTTCCCCAAAGTTCATGAGGAAAAAGATCTACACAGCCAACGCCGACATGAAATGTAGGACTGCTATTAATATTTGGTTGTGACTGTTGCCAAAAAGCGTGAGCTTTTTGCATATTGGGATTTAGCGTTTCTAATGAATCTTTTATGTGTGATGAAGAAATAGGGTGGATTGTTTTGGTCCACTTATCTGAGATAATGGCATCCGGGATTGTATTTGCAACAAAAGTTCCTGCACCACGGCGAGTAAATAAATAGCCTTCATCAATTAAACGTTCAAAGCCTGCAATAACAGAGTTGCGAGAAATCGACATCATTTCAGCTAATGTGCGACTTGATGGTAGACGGCTACCTGATGTTAAGCGCCCATCTAAAATGGCTTTTCTGATCGCGTGATAAACCTGAGAACCTATAGGCCCTTCTTCTAAAACAAGGTTAGGAAAATAAGCTGTTTTTTTCTGTTTCATAAAGTGGACCCTATAAAAACACAAAAAGTGTACCTTATTGAGAGCCAAAATTAAACGTACCATGACCACGATTAAAGGCAGGTGATACTTTTTTATAGCACTGATGAAAGTAGAAGGAAGTGAAGAGATGAGTACAACACCAATAACTGTTTCAATCCAGTTTGTTGAGCAAGAGCATTATGCTCAATGGTTGCCGCATTGGTTAAGTTATCAAGCATTTTATAAAGTTGAGTTATCAGAAGAAATAACATTAAAAACATGGGCACGTTTTTTTGATGAAAAAGAACCTGTTTATTGTGCCGTAGCAATAGAAGGTGAAAAGGTATTGGGTTTTGTTCATTATCTTTTTCATCGCTCAACATGGGCTGAAAGTAATTTTTGTTATTTAGAAGATTTATTTGTTTCACCAGATACACGTGGCCGCCATGTAGGTAAGCAACTTATTGAGTTTGTTCATCAACAGGCAAAACAGTGTAGTTGTGCTCGTTTATATTGGCATACACAGGAAACTAATTTACGTGGTCAGCGCTTATATAACTGGGTAGCAGAAAAACCCGGTGTTATTGAATACCGTATGGCGCTGTAAAAGTACGTTAGGCATGACAGATAGGGTAGAAAAGAGATGGTAATATTTACCATCTCTTTTGGAGTTAGGGTTATTTATTAGATTTAATTTGGGTTAATTAAACGTTGGTTGGCAATAAAACTCATTGCCAACTTTTTTTGCTTCTTCACACGCTTGTTTCATTAATTCATCAGCTTTTTGTTTGTTTGGCTGGATAATATGATATTGGCCAGAGAACATAAAAGAAGCCATTGCTTGAGCAAATCCTTCAAAAGCCATTTCGTTAGCTTTCGCAAACCACATATTGGCTTTCTCCGTATCTACGGGCATATTGCCAACACCACTATAGATAAGTCCTAACCAAATTGGAGCGTAAACAAGTTCTGGTTGATGAATCGCTGCGACTTCTTCTAATAATACAATCGCTTTTTTGTGATCTGTTTCTCCAGATAATGGCGCAATAAGAGCTGTTGCTAAACTTATTTTACCTCTTATGCTTCCTTTATTTACTGCGAGAGTGGCTAATTTTTTTGCTTCGATATAATTATTTTTAAAATAAGGATCGGCATTAAATAAGTAGATATCAGCAAGCAATGCGTAGGCATCAGCATAATCATTTTTTATTGCTTCATTTGCCCACAGTTGTGCATTAAGAAGGTTTTTTTCTACGCCTGTTCCCATCGAATACATTTCGGCTAACTGATATTGAGCTTGTGCATTATGGTTTAGTGCTTCTTTGCGAGTATCTTCAAATTTTCTTTTATCTTGCTCTTCAAAATTAGCGTGTAAAGAAAACGAGCAAAAAAGGGTAAATAGGCTGATAAGCGTCGAAATATATTTAATAAATGTCATGTAGAGTACCGTTTGTAATGATTTTGAAAATCTTACCAATAATAATGGTATAAAAGCAGTTAATTTCTTCGACTTAATCATATGAATAATATTGGGAGAGCCAAAATGGCTATTGATCTTAGTAATCTGGTCACTGAAAGTAGGAATCATGACAGTGAGAATATCGATACGCTTTCAACATTGGATATGCTAAGTGTCATTAATAATGAAGATAAAAAAGTGCCACTTGCAATAGAAAAAGTGCTACCTGAAATTGCACAACTCGTTGATAACGTTGCTGTTGCCTTTACACAGGGCGGTCGCCTTATTTATTGTGGGGCGGGTACTTCAGGGCGATTAGGGATTTTAGATGCCAGTGAATGCCCGCCAACCTACGGTACTCCTCATGAAATGGTGATTGGTTTAATTGCGGGTGGGCATAAAGCGATTTTACAAGCAGTAGAGAATGCAGAAGATAATGCACAATTGGGTGAAGAAGATTTACGCCAACTTAATTTTAATGAGCAAGATATTTTAGTGGGTATTGCGGCAAGTGGTAGAACGCCTTATGTGATGGGCGCTTTACAGTATGCAAAATCACTGGGTGCTATTACAGGGGCAATTAGCTGTAATCCTGAAAGCCCGATCGCCAAACTTGCTGATATTGCTATTACACCGGTTGTGGGTGCAGAAGTGATAACTGGATCATCGCGTATGAAAGCGGGTACAGCACAAAAACTTATCTTAAATATGATAACCACAGGTGCGATGATAAAGATTGGCAAGGTATTTGGTAATTTAATGGTGGATGTTGAAGCGACCAATGCCAAATTGGTTGAACGCCAAATTCGTATTGTGATGCAAGCAACCGAGTGTGAAAGAGCGATTGCTGAAGAAGCGTTATCACAATGTCAGCGTCACTGTAAAACAGCAATTTTAATGATCCTCGCAAACATAGATGCAAAGCAGGCGACACAGATGCTTAATCAAAATAGAGGGTTTATTAGAAAGGCATTGGGTGAGTGATTGAATAGTTTTAGTCTTTATCACTTAATTTTCTTAGGTATTGTGCTAACTGTTGGCTATTTTTAGCTCCAGTGGCTGCATCAACGGTTAAATTTTCCAGCGTATCATCAATATCTATTATTTTTATACCATTGCGATAAAGAAAAGTCATAGTGACAAAAAAGGCAGTTCTTTTATTACCATCATTAAAAATATGACCTCGAGAAATGGCGATCCAATAGGTTGCAGCTAACTCATAAATATCTGTTATGCCTTCATAATGAGTACGATTTTGTACTCTGTAAATAAGTGCTTCGGCTCTTCCTGGTTCAGACATTCCTGCAACACCAGGAAGTTGCTTTAAGATCTTATCATGAAAAGCAATAACTTCTTTCGCACTTACCCAATTCATCGGTTTGTTAATGCCTTTATTGTATGCCCATGACGTTGCATAATGATATCGAATTCAGCATCTAGTTTTGCGTTTTGGTAGGCTTCAAATTCAACCTTACTAATAACTACGGCTGATGTACCATCTCTGCGGGTTATTTCTACAGGCTCACCATGAATAGCGGTGTCTAAAACTTCAGAAATATGAGCCCTAGCTTGAGTCGAGGTATAAGTATGCATAATATTTTCTCACATTATTTAATGTACATTTGAATTGTACATTTTAGGTGTGCAAACTTCAATCTACAAATTAAAATGAGAAGTCTTTTATAATAAAAAAGCCAGCAAATACAAGGTATCTACTGGCTTAATGATGGGCTGTAAACAGCTAAGAAATCTTACTCAATATTTTGGATCTGCTCGCGCATTTGTTCAATTAAAACTTTTAATTCAATGGCTGAATTGGTGACTTCTGTATTAATTGATTTTGATGCTAATGTGTTGGATTCACGATTAAATTCTTGCATCATAAAATCAAGGCGACGGCCTACCGCTTCTTTTTTCACAAGAATTTTGCGTGTTTCTTTAACATGGGCTTCTAATCTGTCAAGCTCTTCCGCCACATCTAAACGTTGCGCTAACATCACTAATTCTTGCTCTAAACGATTATTATCAATTTGAACTTGAGCTTCTTCTAATTTGCTGGTTAAGCGCTCACGTTGCCAGAGTAAGATTTCTGGCATTTGAGCTTTCACTTTCACCACTTCTGCACTAACGGCATCTAAACGTTGCTCGATAAGTTCTTTGAGTGCTTGTCCTTCGGCTTCACGACTTGCAATAAAGGCATCAATTGCCAAATCTAATTCCGCTAAAAGCTCTGTACCAATAGCATCTAAATCTTGCTCTTGGGCTGAGATAACGCCAGGCCAACGTAAAATATCAAAAGGACTGATAGTGCCTTCATGGCTGTGGCTTTTTACCCAATTGGCGGAAACAATCAGTTGTTTGGCGAGATTTTCATCAAGGTTAAGTTCACCTTGAAAGCGAGCGTTAAGATCAAATCGTAAATTACATTCAATTTTACCGCGGGTTAAGCGATTACGTAGACGTTCACGAATAACGGGTTCTAAACTACGTAATTGCTCAGGTAAACGAATATAAGTTTCGAGGTAACGTTGGTTTACGGAACGCAGTTCCCATGCGGCGCTACCCCAGTCTTTTTTGATGTCTCGGCGTGCAAATGCAGTCATGCTACGGATCATAATTGGGTCTCAATAATGTAAAAGATGATACGATTATAACCCTAGGCATCAACACAAGGATAGGCATAAGCCATTTTAGGTCGTATAATGCGCCCCCAATATGTCAGAGAAAGCGGAGATAACACATGCGTCCAGCAGACAGACAAGCAGACCAAGTACGTCCTATTACCATTACTCGCCATTATACAAAACATGCTGAAGGTTCTGTATTAGTTGAGTTTGGTGATACTAAAGTCTTGTGTAACGCCACTGTAGAAGACGGTGTACCTCGTTTTCTTAAAGGACAAGGGCAAGGATGGGTGACCGCAGAATACGGCATGCTTCCTCGCGCAACCAATAGCCGTAATGCACGTGAAGCGGCTCGTGGTAAACAAACCGGCCGTACTATGGAAATTCAGCGTTTAATTGCTCGTTCATTACGTGCAGCGGTTGATTTAAAAGCATTGGGTGAATATACCATTACTGTTGATTGTGATGTTATTCAAGCTGATGGTGGTACACGTACTGCGTCTATCTCTGGTGCTTGCGTAGCATTAGTTGATGCATTAAATAAAATGGTTGAAGAAGGTAAGCTGAAAAAAAGCCCTCTAAAATCAATGGTAGCCGCAGTCTCTGTGGGAATTGTTGATGGTGAACCATTATGCGATCTTGAATATGTTGAAGATTCTGCAGCAGAAACAGATATGAATGTGGTGATGATCGATGATGGCCGTATGATTGAAGTTCAAGGTACGGCAGAAGGCGCACCCTTTAGTCATGAAGAATTACTTGCTTTACTCGCCCTTGCAAAGGGGGGGCTAGAGAAGATATTTGAAGCGCAAAAAGAGGCGCTTAAGCAATAAACTTTATTTTTAAAGGCGACTGAGAAGTCGCCTTTTTTATGCCTAAAATTTGTCATCAAGTAACGTAGAGAGGAGAAAAAAATGAAAGCCTACCAACGCCGCTTTATCGAACTAGCATTAGCAAAAAATGTCCTGAAATTTGGTGAGTTTACACTGAAATCAGGACGGGTGAGTCCTTACTTTTTTAATGCCGGTTTATTTAATACGGGGCGTGATTTGGCTTTACTGGGGCAGTTCTATGCGCAAACATTATTAGATAATAATGTGCCTTGTGACGTATTGTTTGGGCCTGCTTATAAGGGTATCCCCATTGCAACTACAACGGCAGTCGCATTAGTTGAACATCATGATATTGATATTCCTTATTGCTTTAATCGTAAGGAAGCGAAAGATCATGGTGAAGGGGGAACATTAGTAGGAAGTCCTTTAAAAGGTGATGTTGTGATTGTTGATGATGTTATCACAGCAGGTACTGCTATTCGTGAATCAATGGAAATTATTAAACAGCATGATGCAACGCTTTCTGCTGTGCTATTAAGCTTAGATAGACAAGAAAAAGGGCGAGAAGAACTTTCTGCAATACAAGAGTTAACACGTGATTACCAATGCCGAGTGTATTCGATTATTACTCTGGATGATTTAATTAACTACCTAAGTGATAGTGAAACGTTATCTGAGCATTTACCCGCAGTTAAAGCTTATCGTGAGCGCTATGGCGTTAATTAATAAAGTTAAAATACGATAAATAAATGGTTGATTATAGGTAAAAAAAAGCCCTCGCCCAATAATGGGCGGGGTGAGTAGTACAATGAATCTTCTGTGATAACTACCACAGATATTGAAATATAAAAAGGACTTTTACAGCAGGGGCAAAGCGATCCGCTAATGCCACAATGTAGGAACTGCGCAAATGCCATTCCTGATAAATACATTGAGGTACTTATGTACCAGAGGACGCATGTTAACACAAATAAGAAAAAAACGGCATATATGTCAATTTCAAATTCTTGAGTTAAATCACGAGTCCATCATTTCATTGTAATTGTGCCAATATTAATGGCCAGCGAGCTTCAAATTCTTGGGTCGGTTGATAACGAAATTCAGTACGTACAAAACGCGCTAACATGCCTTCACAAAAAGCGAGTAGTTGTGAGGCAAGTAAGGCTTCATCATGTAAAAAAGCACTACCTTCACGAATTTTACGCTCTTTGATAACTTGTCGAAGCTGAACTTCAATACGCTCATAAAGTTGATTTATGCGGCCTTGTAATCTGTCTTGCTCAAACATCAAAGCATGGCCCGTTAAAATACGAGATAGTCCTGGGTTTTTTTCAGCAAAACCGAGGATCAAGATAAGAATTAAGCGAATTCTGGCTATCGTTTCTTTTTCGTCTTTTAAGATCAAATTAATACGAGAAACTAAGCTGTCTTCGATAAACTCAATTAAGCTATCAAACATTTTTGTCTTACTTGGGAAATGTCGATAGAGTGCCGCTTCAGATACACCAACAGTTGCCGCTAGTTTTGCCGTTGTAATACGCTGGCTACCATCACTTGACTCCAACATTTGAGCAAGTGATTGTAAGATTTCATCCCGTCTATTTCTTTTCTTTTTGGTTTCTTTTTCTTCTGCCATGACTGATAAGGCCCCTGCTAAAAGCAAAACAAATCAGTAAACCTTTGCACTTAAATTTTTAGTGCAAAGGGAGTGATATCGTCATTGAAATAATTAATGCAAGACGTCGTTATTATTGGCGGCCGGAATGACCAAAACCGCCACTACCACGTTCCGTTGCGGTAAAATCTTCAACAATATTAAATTCAGCTTGAATGACCGGTACGATAACCATCTGAGCAATACGTTCGCCGGGTTCGATGGTGAATGCTTTTTGCCCTCGATTCCAAACTGACACCATTAATTGGCCTTGGTAGTCAGAATCAATCAGTCCAACTAAGTTACCTAATACAACACCGTGTTTATGGCCCAAGCCTGAACGAGGAAGCACCATTGCTGCTAAACCTTCATCGGCAATATGTACAGCGAGACCTGTCGGTAATAATTCAGTTTGCCCTGGTTCAAGTATCAATGGTGCATCAAGGCAAGCACGTAAATCTAAACCAGCAGAGCCTGTTGTGGCATAAGCAGGAAGTGGATATTCTTGGCCAATACGAGCATCAAGAATTTTAACATCAATTTTTTTCATCATAGTGTTTGGCTATCTCGTCGAGTAGGCGATGGCTAAGTTGTGCTTTACTACTGTGTGGTAAACGCGTTTCTCCATTAGCCCAAATAAGGTGTAATGCATTATTGTCACTGTTAAAGCCTTGATTTTCTAATGAAACATCATTAGCACAGATTAAATCAAGCTGCTTCTGTTCTCGTTTTTTGCGGGCATATTCTTCCACATTCTGGGTTTCGGCTGCAAATCCAACAACAAAAGGACGGTGCTCAATCATTTTTCCGACACTGGCAACAATATCGGGGTTTTTTACCATAGTGATGGTGACTTCATCACCTTGTTTTTTAATTTTTTCAGTCGCAATAAGTTTAGCGCGATAATCTGCAACGGCTGCACAACCAATAAAAATATCTTGTGAAGGCGCTAGCATCATCACTTGTTCATACATTTCTTGTGCGCTTTCAACATCGATACGTTTAACACAAGCGGGTGTCGGTAATGTGACAGGGCCTGCGATAAGAGTAACTTCAGCGCCCCTTAATGCAGCCGCTTGTGCAATTGCAAAGCCCATTTTTCCAGAGCTATGATTGCTGATAAAACGTACCGGATCTAGCGCTTCACGAGTAGGCCCTGCGGTGATGGTGATTTTTTTACCCACAAAATCTTGTGATTGTATAGCAAGTTGTTTTTCAGCTAATGCGACGAGCTCTAAAGGATCTAGCATTCGCCCAGGACCCACATCACCACACGCTTGGCTACCTGAATCAGGCCCCCAAATTAAACAACCCCGTTGTTCTAAACCGGATAAATTCTCTTGTGTAATAGCGGCTCGATACATCTGCTGATTCATTGCTGGGGCAATGGCAATAGGCGCACTACTGGCTAAACAGAGTGTGGTGAGTAAATCATTAGCCATGCCTGCGCGTAAACGGGCGATAAGATCAGCTGTTGCAGGTGCAAGTAAAATTAAATCAGCCCATTTACCTAATTCAATATGCCCCATTGCTGCTTCTGCAGCAGGATCAAGTAGGTCATCTGCTACAGGAAAGCCAGAAACCGCTTGTAATGATAATGGTGTGACAAAAGCATGTGCCGCGGGTGTCATTACAACACGGACAATAGCACCTTTATCACGTAAACGGCGAACAAGTTCAGGTGCTTTATAGGCCGCAATACCACCACTAATACCAAGAATAATCTTTTTGTTGTGAAGTGTAGTCATGATGAAATGCCTAAGTACATAAATAATTGTCCGCAATTTTACCACAAGGTATCCGTGAATTCGGAATTCTATGTAACTTCATGTTTTATTGATTAAATTTTTGCGGGTTATCTCGCATAATTTTGATATGTGTCTTTTTCATACAATATAAGCAGTTTATAGTAAATTGACTGTATAAAACAACAGTTGTTTTATGATTGGCATTTTATGATGCGTGCTTAAAATGCAAAATAGCAGAATTAAAGTGAAGAAATAAAATAAGTTATTTATATTCCAATTTTGCTAATTAAGGAGTCCATGGATGGAAAATCAATCAGTTAATGCACTTTTACCTAGAGAAAAGCTACTGCTTTATGGCGTGGAGTCGCTTACCGATATTGAGTTACTTGCTCTTTTTTTACGTACAGGAACTTATGAAAAATCAGTATTAGAGCTCGCCGCTTTTTTACTTAAAGAATGTGGTTCTTTATATCATGTCATTAGCGCAGATTATGAAACACTTGGCCGTTTTAAAGGTGTTGGAGTGGGTAAGTTTACCCAATTACAGGCAATTAATGAGATGGCACAACGCTTTTCGACTACACAATTTATGTATAAAAATGTGTTATCTTCTTCAGAGGAAACGAAATATTACTTAAAAAAATTACTTAATTGGCAAGAAAGAGAAGTGTTTGTGGTACTTTTTCTTGATAATCAAAATCAATTAATTGCCTATGAAGAGATGTTTAAAGGAACTATTAATCGAGTAGAAGTTCATCCTAGAGAAATTGTACGTCAATCAATAAAAAAGAATGCAACATCGATTATTCTTGCCCATAATCATCCTTCAGGTATTTGTGAACCTAGCCTTGCAGATAAACAGATCACTAAGAAAATTTTTGCCGCATGCCAATTAGTGGGTGTAAATGTACTCGATCACCTTGTAATAGGGCATGATAACTGTGTTTCTTTTGCTGAACGTGGCTGGTTATAGCAAATATTTTTGTAATTATTGTCAATCTTTATTTGTACGGGTCTTGAGCGTTGAGGCCATTGGGCGTATACTACGCCACCTTTGAGGATCTTGGGTTTGGCGAGAAGAGCCTATCTCAGCAAGTTTTTTCTGAGGTGTTTACACAGTTTTTCAATCGTTAAAAGTTGCTGAGATGGGCTCCAAAGCCTGACGAGGCGGTCAAACCTGATACTAAAGCTCGAGCTGATTAGATTTTTGGAGAATAGACATGTCCCGAGTCTGCCAAGTTACCGGCAAGCGTCCTGTGAGTGGAAACAACCGCTCTCACGCATTAAACGCGACTAAACGCCGTTTTCTGCCAAACCTGCACTCTCACCGTTTCTGGGTTGAGTCTGAGAAACGTTTCGTAACTCTGCGTGTATCTGCTAAAGGTATGCGTGTGATTGATAAGAAAGGCATCGAATCTGTATTAGCAGATTTACGTGCCCGTGGTGAGAAGTTCTAGGAGCTGAAAAATGGCTAAAGGTATTCGCGAGAAAATTAAACTCGTTTCTTCTGCTGGTACAGGTCACTTCTATACCACTACGAAGAACAAACGCACTATGCCAGAAAAACTGGAAATGAAAAAATTCGATCCAGTTGTTCGTCAACATGTGCTTTATAAAGAAGCTAAAATTAAATAATTTTAGTTTTCTTAAAAAACCCGACCTTTGTGTCGGGTTTTTTGTTATCTAAAGCCTGCTAAGTATAACAAAGTAAAGCTATTGTGATCTTCCTTTGCTCTTTAGTTATACTATGGCTCTTTTTGAATCATCAGGTGAATGGATTGCGGATGAGTAAGTCAGTATTATCAATATTACATACAGAATCATCTTGTGGGTGGGGTGGTCAGGAAATTCGTATACTGACGGAATCTCAAGGTATGATCCGCAGAGGGCACCAAGTTGCGCTAGTGTGTTGCCCGACCTCTAAAATTGCCAAAGCTGCGCCTGATTATGGTATTGAAGTTTTTACATTACCGATTGAAAAAAAACGTGTCTCTGCATTAAAAGCACTTCGTCAGTGGCTGAAAATACATCATCACCAATTTGATGTGATTAATACTCATAGTTCTACCGATGCATGGTTAGTTGCAGCCTCTTGTGCCACATTAAGCCATACACCACCGATTGTGCGTACTCGCCATGTTTCTACCGATGTTTCACGCTCACTACCTACTCGCTGGCTCTATCTTTCATCTAGCGCGCATATCGTGACAACAGGCGAAAAGCTACGTCAGACATTACATCAGCACAATAAATTCCCATTAGAAAAAATGACGTCAGTGCCTACAGGCATTGATTTACAACGTTTTTTTCCACAGGATAAACAGCATGCTAGAGCGAAAATAGGTATCCCTAATAAACCAACATTAGGAATAGTGGCAACAATGCGTGTGTGGAAAGGGCATAAATATTTAGTCGAAGCATGGAAATCATTACATCAGCAGTTTCCCGATTGGCAATTAATTTTTGTCGGTGATGGACCTCAGCGTAAAAATTTAGAGCCAATGGTCAAAAATGCGGGATTAGCGCAAAGTATTTTCTTTTTAGGTAATCGTAATGATGTGCCTGATTGTTTAAATGCAATGGATCTCTTTGCATTACCTTCTTTTGGTAATGAAGGCGTGCCTCAAGGCATTATGCAAGCAATGGCCTGTGGCTTACCTATTGTTTCTACAACGGTGGGAGCGATTAGCGAGGCTGTTATTGATGGTAAAACGGGTTTTACATTGGTGCCACAAGAACAAGAGGCACTGACAAGCCATTTAGCTAAATTAATGGGCTCAGAACAATTACGTGAACAGATGGGAAAAGCTGCGCTTGAACATGCTGTTTCACGATTTGGCTTGGATAATATGCTAGATAAGATGGAAAGGATCTTTATTCAGGCAATTAACGATAAAAATAAATCAGTATGATTAATGTTGATAATAAAGTCGTGAAACGATTATCTCTACTCGTCATATTTTAAGTTATCGTATGGCTGATTGTACTTATTCGTACTAGATACACCTTGAATGACTTAGAGTCTCTATTATCAACTTAGTGTATTCATCTTATTGATGAATATTTGTAATACTTTTTAGTGTATAGTCTGAGAAGTAAATGTATCATTTAAGCCAAATAAAAAGCATATGGATCCAAATAATATATTGGTTATAGCGATAGCCCGTTTCGGTGATACATTACTTATCACACCGGTTATCCATGCATTAAAACAGCGTTGGCCTAATGCTCATATTCATGTGCTTGCACATAAACGTAGCGCATGCATTCTTGAGCATAATCCTGATATTGATTGTATTAGACCTTTTTCTAAAAAAAGAGCGGTTTGGACAGGCTGGCTACCTCATAAGCCTTATGATTTAGCGCTAGTATATGGCAATGATAGTGAGTTGGTGAGCTATGCCCGTCGTCAATCTCACCATACGGTGACTTTTTCTGATCAGTCGCAACAGCAAACTGATGTGACTTGGGTTGAACGTCCCAAATCGCCGATGGTTGCACAAAAAGAACGTGCCTTATTAATTAATGCGTTAGGGATTTATCCGAGTTGTTGGCAGTTACGTTACTTTATCAGTGATGAAGAAAAGAGCTTTGCACAACAATTTTTAAAAGATAATTCATTAATTAATAAGAATATTATTGGTTTTCAATTACAGAGTTTTCCGGCTAAAGCCTATAGAGATTGGCCGGTGGAAAATTTTCTACAATTAGCAAAGCAGATAATTACCCATGACGCGAGTACGTATTTCTTGCTATTAGGTAGTAAGGAAAGTGAACAACTCTCCATTGATTTAGCTAAAAGAATAGGTGAAGAGCGTTGTTTAGCCTTGGCCGGTCGAGTTTCAATGCGACAAAATGCGGCAATTATGGCAAATTTATCGCTTTATGTAGGGGTAGATACAGGGCCTACACATTTAGCAGGGGCTTTAGATATCCCAATGGTGGCGTTATACCATAGCTATCACCCAGGGTGCTATTTAGCGCCATTACAACATTCTTGTTGTCAGGTTATCCAACATCCAACCTCGTTGGAAAATGCTCATCGCGAAGACAATATGGCTGAAATATCAGTTGAAGAAGTGTGGAATGCAGTGCGTAATATCATTGATGGAATGAAGGTGAAAAAGTAATCCATGAAGATCGGTATAATTGATGTCACAATCACCATGTCTTATGGCGGGATCCAAACAGCAGTTTGGGAACTGGCTAAGCAATTGCATGATGCTGGACATGAAGTTCATCTTTATGGTGGCAATGGCGATATTCGACACAATCTGGCAGGACGTCAAATACAGGTTCACACTTATCCTTATACCCCCAGAGATAAAGTGATTGATCTCGGTGGGCGCTTTCGTCGTATTGTTGAGCGTTATACTTTTGCGCGACATGCCAAAAAAGAGGTTATTAGCCAACATTTTGATTGGGTAATTTTAACGAAGCCTTTTGATTTTTTTTGGCCCTCTATGATGCCTAAATCATCCTCAACTCGTTTTTGCTATATGAGTGGGGGAACCAGTTTCTTTAAAGGCGATCGCAGGTTAGGTAAAAAGATTTCAGCATGGGTTGCGTGCAGTCACTTTAATGCTTGGCAAATCCAGCATCATTTTAAGCAATTTCCAAACGTGATTTATAATGGTGTGGATATTGAAAAGTTTAAGCCTATGACTACGTCATTGCGTGAGCAATTAGGGATCAATGCGTCTACTTTTTTACTCTCATTTGCAGGACGGCTAGTAGGTTGGAAAGGCTTGAGTGTCGCAATTGATGCCATCGAGCAATTAAAAGGTGAAGATGTTAAACTTCTGATTATCGGTGCTGGTGATGATCTTGAGCGATTAAAAAAGAAAGTTATTTCTAAAGGGATTGCAGAGCAAGTTATTTTTCATCAACCTGTTGAACATAATGTATTACCTGAATTTTATGCAGCAAGTGATGCAGGTATTTTCCCGAGTACAGGAGATGAAGCCTTCGGTATTACGATTGCAGAAGCGATGGCGTGTGCAAAACCTGTCATTGCAAGCCATATCGGGGGTATTCCTGAAGTGGTGGGTAATGAAGGCACCGCTGGGCTTCTAGTCGCACCAGGTAGTGCAGATGAAATTGTGATAGCGATTAATCATCTTCGCGCATTACCGGATAGAGGTAAAAGCATGGGGGAGCAAGCTCGTCTACGCATTGAATCACGTTATACTTGGCAACACTCTGCGCAACGTTTGTTACGGGCACTGGCGTCATAATTATGAAAATTGCCTATCTTGATCCTTACCCGGTTCCTGACTTACGTGTGGCTTCATTGCAAATACTGCAAAATGTCGATGCTTTTGCCAGAGCGGGTGCACATGTCACTTTAGTGACACCTAAAGGACAATATCGAGATAGTGATATATTAGGACGTGCTATTCATCCTAATGCGAGTTTAGTTTCTTTAAGAGATATTCGCCGTAAATGGTATTTTCCGTTTAATTCACAAAAACTTTTCTCATTACAGATTACTCGCTGGGTAAAGCAAAATAACGTTGATGCGTTGTTTACCCGTAATTTAAAACTAGCTTGTTATCTCTGTGAAAATTACCCAGACATTCCTCTCTTTTTTGAAAGCCATGAAATCTTTGCTCAATCTTTTGCAGAGTCTCATTCATTTGAGAAAAAAAAGAATCGAGCCAAATATCATAAGCTATTAAAAATGGAAAAGTTGGTTTATAGCCAAGCTACGGGTGTTTTTGTTCTTACTTCATTATTAAGAGATGATATTATTTCGCAGTATCAAGTTACTACACCAATAACAGTGGTTCCTGATGGTGTGGATTTACATGCTGTGGCAGATAATCAGATAGTACCTCCTAAATTAAATCAACCCATTACTGAAGTGCTTTATTTGGGAAGTTTGCATAAATGGAAAGGTATTCCAACCATGATGCGAGCAATGAAATACCTTGATAACGCACGGTTGAATATCGCAGGAGGAACGCCGGAGCAGATTGGGGGATTAACCTTATTAGCTCAAGAAATGGATGTCAAAGATAAAGTGAATTTCTTGGGGTTTATTGATCCGAAAAAACGCTTTGAAGCAATTGCTCTGCACGATATCTGTGTGCTCCCGCTGACATTAACGAGCATTGGAAGTCGTTATACTTCACCACTTAAGTTATTTGAATATATGGCTATGGAAAAACCGGTAGTCATTTCAGATTTTCCTTCAATTCGTGATGTTGTGGATGAGAAAGCAGTGAGTTTTGCCGATAGTGGTGATGCACAAAGTTTTGCAAAACAGATAATACAACTAAGAGAAAACCCACAGAGAGCTAAAGAAAAAACAACTCATGCCCGCTCTCTGGTTGAAAACTATTACAACTGGGATAAGCGGGCAGAGACTATTCTAAAAACAATAGAGAAGTTAATTAAGTAATCTATTGTTGTTTATCTGATGGCGTGACTGATTGATTATTGAGTAAAGCATGACGCAATGCCAACATTAATCCCACCAAAATACCCACTTGATTAATATAGGCATTTTCAAATAATCCTCGTAGTACATATACTCCTAAAAATGACATCAATAACACTAAAGCTGCTTGGCGAATAATTCCTGAGTTCTTTCTTATTAGTTGGATACCTTGAGCAATTACTGAAGAGCAAAAATAGAGAATACCAAATAACCCTAAAATACCGCCAGCAAACCAAAAAGCGAGAAAGATATTGTGAGGACCTACGGATTTTTTAAATATCCATTCAGGATGCTCTTTAACTCGTTCATTATAGACATTATGGTAAAGCTGATTACCGTAGCCATAACCTTTTATCGGTTGTTTAAAGATAAGATCTAATGCAGAGCCTTGGGTGCCGTTATTTAAACGATCACCACTATTGATTTGAGTTAATTTACTTTGTAGGAAAGCTGTAACAACTTTATTAGCAGAAATCTGAGTCATTAAAAAAAATACTAATATACTAATTATCATGCTAAATATAATTAGCTTCCATTGATGGTTAATCAATAAAATAGTTAACGAAATGATAATTAATGCCAACCATGCTCCTCGAGCTAATGTTCCTAGCATTAATATAGTGAGTAATATGCTGATAAAAATTACAATGGCTATCTTAAGAGTGGTGCTATTTTTTTCTAAAATCCAGAATGAAAAAATAATAGGAGTAAAAAAAAGTATTCCATAGGCCATTTCACGATGAAGAGGTTGACTTCTCCAAGTTAGAGGTAAAATATTTTCTTTGTACTCCAAATAATACTGCACTAACTCCTTAGCCATAATCACTAACAACCCAATCACAAAGGCCACCATCACCATCTTGGCAATATCAGCAGGTTTTTCTTTATATAATACAATCGGAAAGGTCACAGCAAACAATAGTAAGCCATTTAAAATCGGCTTATTTATCTCTTTTATACTGATGCTAGGTTCAACAGAAATCAGTATCGAATAGCCAATCGCGAGCAATAAAAACAGGAGTGAAAAAGCGAGATTATTTTTAAATATCTTACAGATAGTCTTAAAGTCACGTACCAGATACCACAGTGCTGTTGCACCAATCAACCCCATCACAATATTTTTATAACGGGTGATATCTGGTAAGTAGATCAATATAATGTAAAGCCCAATAATGGATAAATTCCACAGGGATTTTTTACTACAATCTTTAAACACCATCATAATAATCTGCTATTGTCCTTTATGCTTTTAGGGAAGCTGATCATACAATAAAAATGATGTTATCGCTGTATCTCTTATCTGATAATTATGGAGTCACCAGTGCCTGAATTGCCAGAAGTTGAAACCAGTCGCCGAGGTATTGAACCTCATCTTGTAGGTAATGTGTTGCACTATGCCATTGTACGTAATAGTAAATTACGTTGGCCCGTTTCTGAAAAAATAAAAACCTTACTCGATGAGCCTATTTTAAGTGTTAAGCGACGAGCTAAATATCTACTCATAGAGCTGAATACTGGATGGATCATTATCCATTTGGGGATGTCAGGGAGTGTGCGTATTTTATTAGAGGAACAGCCTGAAGAAAAACATGATCATATCGATTTAATTTTTCGTGATGGCAAAGTACTGCGTTATACCGATCCTCGACGCTTTGGTGCATGGTTATGGTGTGAAGATTTAACAACCAGCTCAGTATTAGCCCATTTAGGGCCTGAACCCCTTTCTGATGAATTTAATGCACAATATCTATATCAACAGTCAAAAAATAAAAAAACAGCCATTAAACCATGGTTAATGGATAATAAATTAGTTGTGGGTGTCGGCAATATCTATGCTAACGAGGCACTATTCTCATCGGGCATTATGCCAGATAGAAAAGCCAATAGTTTAACGTTAGAAGAATGTGTGGTACTAGTAACTGCGATAAAACGCGTATTAACACGCTCTATCGAACAGGGTGGGACAACACTAAAAGATTTTTTACAATCAGATGGTAAGCCTGGTTATTTTGCACAAGAGCTATTTGTTTATGGACGTAAAGACAAACCTTGTTTAATTTGTGGACATACAATTGAAAGTATTAAGCAAGGGCAACGTAGCACCTTTTTCTGCCGACATTGCCAACATGGTGAAAATGAGAGTTAAATTTTGCCGAGTTTTTTTAGCATGGCGGTGGTGACTACTTCAGGTAAAAACGTAGAGACATCACCGTCATGGCGCGCCACATCTTTAATTAAAGATGAAGAGACAAAAGAAAGATTTTGAGAGGGTAGTAAAAATACGCTATCAAGATCAGGTGCAAAATGGCGGTTCATATTGGCCAGTTGCCATTCATATTCAAAGTCAGAAACGCTACGTACACCACGAATTAAAATAGTCGCCTGTTGTTGTCTGGCAAAATTAGCCATTAGTTCACTAAACCCAACCACTTCAACATTAGGTAAATGACTCGTTACCTGTTTGGCTAGATCAACACGTTCTTCGAGGGTAAACATCGGATTTTTACGGGCGCTATCAGCAATGGCTAATAAAACCGTATCAAACATACCCGCAGCACGGGTTAAAATATCAATATGGCCATAAGTGATTGGATCGAATGTTCCGGGGTAGATAGCTTTATTTTTCATTATTGATAGTCTTCTGGCTGAGTTCCCATAAAGAAGCGTATTTATTAAAGGTATACTGTGCGTTAACAAATGCCAATATCAAACCCTGTTTTCCATCTAAAAATCCCATTCTTAACAACCACGTCTTAAAAAAAGCCCCTAATGTATGACTTAAAATTGAGCTGAAACTGGCTTTTTTACCTTGTTGGTGACGCTCTTTTGCCCATTCGGTGGCATATTTTAGCTGTTTTTGCTGAAACTCCATGAGATCACGGCAAGTAAGATGTAAGAGGTCACCTTGTAAGGTTTTAACGGTTGCACCTTGGGTTTCTAATGATTCATGAACTAAATTATCGTTATATTGATAACGTTCACGAGCATATAAACGTGTCACTTTATCGGGATACCAACCACTGTGCTTCATAAAACGCCCCATAAATAAGTTACGGCGAGCACAGTGATAAACCACATTTTCTTCAGGTTGTTGCAATATCGCAAGGATACTGGTTTTTAGCTCAGGAGTGACACGTTCGTCACTATCGATCATAAAAATATAATCACCAGTGGCATATTGTTGTGCTAATTGGCGCTGTTTACCAAAACCTGGCCACTCACTGTTTACAAAGACTTTTGCCCCTTTTTCTGTTGCAATACGACGGGTATCATCTTGACTCCCCGAATCTAACACAATGATTTCATCCGCCCATTGTACAGAGTCTAAGCATTCACCAATGACATCAGCGACATTTTTACTGATCATCACCACAGAAAGGCGCTTACTCTGGCTCATTAGTGACTCCGGGGAGGAAGATAGGGTGAAAGTAAGGTGAGTAAACGCAGCAATGCCCCTTGATTTTCATGAAGTACTTCAACCGCATGACGACCATAATAACGACGGTAGTCTTCATCATTAAGCAGTGAGGCGATCGCTGTTGCCATTGATTGACTGTCCGTGACAGTGATTAACCCTTCAGCTTGATCAAGCTTGGCACAGATATTTTTAAAATTAAAAGTATGAGGTCCCATAATTACAGGGATAGCGTGAGCGGCTGCTTCTAACGGGTTATGACCACCTCGCTCGACTAAACTCCCTCCCACAAAGGCTAAATCAGCAATACCATAGAGCAACATCAGTTCGCCCATAGTATCGCCAATAACCACTTGAGTTTGTGCATCGGGAACAGCATCAGTGCTACGTAATGTGTACTTTAATCCTGCTTCGCGGGTTAATTGCTCAGCTTTAGGAAAACGTTCAGGATGTCGAGGCACTAAAATTAACAAAAGTTGTGGAAATTGTGTCAGAAGCTTTTTATGTGTCTCTAAAATAATGGTTTCTTCACCTTCATGTGTGCTCGTTGCAATCCAAACAGGGCGGTGAGCTGCCCATTGGCGACGTAAAGCAACAGCTCTGGCAGCTAATTCAGGGGTAACAGAAATATCAAATTTCAGGCTGCCTGTTACATGCAAATGTGAGCGTTTAAGGCCTAATTCGATAAAGCGCTCACCATCTTCTTGGTTTTGAGCCGCAATTAAGGTGATCTTTTGGAGCATCGTTTTGACAAAATTACCTAATTTTTGATAACCAGCGGCAGAGCGTTCTGATAAACGTGCATTAGCAATAATCAACGGGATCTTTCGTTGATGCAGTTTTGAAATTAGGTTAGGCCATAATTCTGTTTCCATAATGATAACCAATTTGGGATCGACCGTTTTAAGAAAACGATTAACTGAACCTGGTAAATCATAAGGAAGATAGACATGGTAAACATCATCACCAAACGCAGAACGTACACGTTCTGAACCTGTTGGAGTCATGGTAGTGACTGTTATAGGTAAATCAGGATAGTGATGGCGAAGGGCGCGAACAAGCGGCACTGCGGCGAGAGTCTCACCCACAGATACAGAATGCAATAATATCCCTTGAGGCACGACTTTGCCTTTGCAAAAGCCATAGCGCTCTCCCCACCGTTTTCGGTAGGCGGGTGCTTTACGGCTACGTAATAAAAGACGTAACCAAATCAGAGGTTGAATAAGGTAAAGAAGTACCTGATATAAACGCAACAACATGCTATCAAATTCACTTATCTGGACGAACGCTTATAGTATCACACTGTGCAGTAGAAAGTGTGTAAAAACAAACGTTGTGGCATTAAACAACGCGGTATAATGCTTTTTTATTAATTTTAACAGGCTTTATTCAGGAAACTTGATAGAATTTTTTTTATAATCAAATCACATTGCTAGTTATTCAAGTACATTTGGAATGTTATGAGTGAAAAAATGAAGTTAATACAACGGGTTCTTATTATTAAGTTACGACATCATGGTGATACTTTATTGATTACCCCTGTTATTAATACATTAAAAGCTAACTTTCCAAATGCTGAAGTGGATGTTTTAATTAATAAAGAAACCATGCCAATGATTGAGAGTTTTTCCTCCATTCACCATATTTTTGCACTAGATAAAGCATGGAAAAATGAAGGGAAGCTGGCAAGGTTACGTCATGAGTGGCAATTGTTCACTGAATTAAGAAAGAGACACTATGATGTTGTTATAAACTTAGCCGATCAATGGAATAGTGCATTAATAACGCGTTTTACGGGGGCTAAAATTCGTGTTGGATATGATATTTATAAACGTCAAAGCCCTTTTTGGAAAAAATGCTTTACTCATTTGATCCCTTTAGACTCTGTTTATACTCAACATATTGTGGAGCAAAATTTAGCGCTCTTGCAACCACTACAGCTACCTAAAATAGATAATCAAGTATCAATGGCATACAGTGAACAAGATAAACAGTGCATTATTGATAAGCTAAAATCTCAAGGTGTATTCACATCTTATATTGTTATCCAACCGACATCTCGTTGGTTTTTTAAATGTTGGGATGAAAATAAGTGGTCTGAATTAATCGATGCCTTACAGCATGATGGACACCAAATTATTTTAACATCAGGGCCTGATGTTCGTGAAAAAGAGATGGTAGAGACCATTATTAAAGGGTGTACTTCAAACAGTGTGGTTTCATTATCAGGACAACTCTCTTTACCTCAACTTGCTGCGTTAATTGATCATGCTCGTTTATTTATTGGGGTTGATTCTGTTCCCATGCATATGGCGGCAGCACTTAAAACGCCTCTTATTGCACTCTTTGGGCCATCAAAATTATTTCATTGGTCGCCATGGGAACATATTGGCGAAGTGTTATGGGCAGGCAATTATGGTGAACTCCCTGATCCTGATGATGTCAATACCAACACACAAACGCGTTATCTCAGTTTAATACCTGTCGAAGATGTACTGAATGCCGTAAGGGGACAACTAAAATGAATTCATTCCGATTGGCTATAGTGCGTCAAAAATACCGACCTGATGGGGGAGCAGAACGATTTGTTTCTCGAGCGCTTGAGGCATTAGATAATCAAGCTGTAGAACTTAATGTGATCACGCGTTCATGGATTGGTGCAGTACAACCTCAGTGGCATATTCATATTGTCAACCCAATGAAATGGGGACGAATTAGTCGTGAAAAAGGTTTTGCTCAAGCAGCAAGACAATGTTGGCAAAAAGAAAAGTTCGATTTAGTGCAAAGTCATGAACGTATTGCAGGATGCGATATTTATCGTGCCGGAGACGGTGTTCATCACCGCTGGTTATTACAACGTTCACGCGTTTTAAGCCCATTACGTAGTCAATTATTGCTTAATAGTTGTTATCATCGCTATGTAATGAAAGCTGAAAAAGAGATGTATCATTCACCAGAACTAAAACGCGTTATCTGTAATTCAGAAATGGTAAAGCGTGAAGTGATGGAAGATTTTGGTATTGAAAGTGAGCGCATTAGCGTAATTTATAATGCGATTGATAATCAGCGATTTTTCCCTGCGACTGCGCTTTATCGAGAACAATTACGCCAGCAATACCATATTCCTGTTGAAGCAAAATGTTTTATTTATGTGGGCTCTGGATTTGAGCGCAAAGGCTTAAAAGCGGCCATAGAATCGATTAGTTGTACAAGTGCACATTTGATTGTAGTTGGACAAGATAAAGAGCAGAAAAAATATCAGCAATTTGCTCATCAATTAAAAAGTCATGATCGCGTTCATTTTTTAGGTGTGCAAAAAGACACCTTACCTTTATATCAAATGGCAGATGGTTTATTGTTACCCACTTTATATGATCCTTTTCCTAATGTTGTTTTAGAGGCAATGGCATGTGGTTTACCCGTGATCACTAGTTATACTTGTGGTGGCTCTGAATTTATTGAGCAAGGTGTTAATGGTTTTGTCACTGATGCGCTAGATATTTCGGCAATGGTAAGTGCAATAAAAACAATTTCTGCCGATAATCTTGATAATAGAATGTCTAAAGCTGCCCGAAACAAGATATTGCCTTATACGCCAGAGCATTTATCTCAACAACTGATTGGGCTTTACCAAAAGGTTCTTAGTTTATGAAGGAACATATCCTTTTTATTATTGATGGATTACCGGGGGGGGGTGCTGAAAATGTCACTATCAGGCTCTGTCATGGTTTAAGCCAGCGTGGTTATACCGTTACGTTACTCTCTTTAGCCGAAAAGTGTGATTATTCGATCCCTGCTAATATTGAGTTATTGATTGATGCAGACAGTTACCGTGGATTATTTCATCGACAAACAGAACTGAAACGTCGAGCAAAGTCGATGGATAATACGTTGAAATCATTATTTGCACGTAAAGGTATTCCATCGCTTGTTGTTTCAAATTTGCATAAGACAGATAGAATAGTCGCTTTATCTAAAGAGCTGTCAGATAAAAATACGTGGTATTGCATTCATGGCATATTTTCCCAATCTTATTTAGGTAATAAAACAGGTTTTTCTCGTTGGTTAAAACAAAAAAAGATCCAAAAAGTATATCAAGGGAAAAATATTATTACGGTTTCCAATGCGGCTGGACAGGATTTGATCGAAAATGTGGGAGTATCACCACAACAATTAAAAACGATTTATAATCCGTTTGATATTCAAGAAATTAGAAATTTAGCGTTAGAAAGTAATTCTTATCAAGGGCAAGATTATTTACTGCATATTGGTCGTTTTCATGAAGTTAAACGGCATGACAGATTATTAGAAGCATTTGCGTTAGCGGATTTGCCTTGTAAATTATTTATTGCAGGACAAGGCTCTTCTGAAGTGACAACTAAAATTAAAAATAAAATAGCAGAGCTTAATTTAGAAAATAAAGTAAGTTTAATTGGTTTTTTAGCAAATCCATTTGCTGTTATTAATGATGCCAAAGCGATTGTTTTAAGCTCTGATAGCGAAGGTTTAGGCAATGTGTTGGTTGAATCTTTGATTTGTAATACACCGATTGTGAGTACCAATTGTCCCGGTGGTATTGGTGAAATTATGGAAGGTGAGCTTGCTAATTATAAAGCAGAGCTAAATGCAGCATCGTTAGCAGAAAAGATGCGATTGGTTTATTTTACCCCACCTAAAATCACACCTGAGATGTACCAAAAATTTGATATTAATGAAGTGATTGATCAGTATGTTTCACTCATTAAACAATAAAATTGCTAAATTTATTTCTCAAGAAGGCGTAAGGTATTTCAATGACTAAACCAGCATTTATTATCACATTAGATACTGAAGGTGATAATCTTTGGGAAAATGAAGGTGAGATCACCACGCAAAATACGCATTTTCTTCCTCGTTTTCAGCAACTTTGTGAACGTTTTCATTTTAAACCAGTTTGGCTAACAAACTATGAAATGGTAATGGATGAGGCATATATTGAGTTTGCTCGTGATGTTATTGCCCGTAATACGGGTGAAATTGGTATGCACTTACATGCTTGGAATAGCCCACCATTAACACCTTTAACTGATGATGATTTACGTTATCAGCCTTATTTAATTGAATACCCCAAAGCGCAAATGCGAGATAAAATCGCATTAATGACTGATTTGCTTGAAGATAAACTACAAACAAAAATGTTAAGTCATCGCGCGGGGCGTTGGGCATTTAATGAGGTTTATGCACAACTCTTGGTTGAGTTTGGTTATCAAGTCGATTGTTCTGTCACACCTAAAGTAGATTGGCGTTTTACAAAAGGCGATCCAGCACAAGTGGGTGGCACTAATTACACTGATTTTCCAAGCTATGCTTATTTTATGGATCTAGAAGATATTACCAAGTCGGGTAATTCATCATTGTTAGAAGTGCCAATGAGTATTCAATATAAGCATTCGCCTTTAATGAATAAAATTAAGCAAGGCTACGATAAGTTAAGAGGTAAGCAACGAGCCCCTTCAGTAAATTGGCTTCGCCCTAAAGGCGGAAATGCTCAACAGATGATTGATGTTGCTGAAAAATCGTTAGCTCAGGGGCACTCTCATATTGAGTTTATGTTGCACTCATCTGAATTTATGCCGGGTGGTAGTCCTACATTCCGTACTGAACAGGAAATTGAAGGGCTATATAATGATTTAGAAACATTATTTAGTTTCTTGTCAGACAAAGTGCAGGGAATGACGTTGGCTGAGTACTATCAAAGTAAGATGCAGGCAAAATAAGATGAAGTTAAAGAAATTAAAATGGGTACATAACTTCCTAAATATTTATAATCCACTTTTAGGAAAGATGAAAAAAACAGATACGTTTTCATCTGATATTCAATTTAATAGTATTCTTATTTTTTCTACGACAGCGCTGGGGGATTTTATGTTTAATACTCCCGCGATAAGAGCTATTCGTGCACATTACCCTGACGCACATATTACATTGGTTTCCAGCGAAAAAAATAGATTATTAGTTGAAAACTATGACCAAATAGACAGTGTGGTTTATTGGGATAATAAAATTAGAAATCTACTCCCTATTGCATTACAGGCAAAAAAATATAAACCAGAATTAGCGGTTATTCTTCATTCTCATCTCCCTTATGATGTGTTATTTGCTGTTATGGCAGGTTGTCACTATATTTTGCGTAATACTTTTCATGCTATTCCTAAATGGTTTCAGAAATGGATTATTGCTGAATATCAGCCAGGAATGGGGCATATAATTCAAACGAAACTTAATCTTATTCATTATTTAGGGATCGATAGTACTGATACAAGAATGGAACTTCCGTGTGAAATAGAACAATTAGCCAAAAGTGAAGGGGATATTGTTGGTTTTCAGATGGGGGCATCAACGCAAGAACGTAGATGGCCAGTTAAAAACTTTGCCGAATTAGCGCAGAAGCTTATTGATAGTCAACCATCAGTACAAATCAAATTAATAGGATCTCCTCGAGAATTAGAATTACCCGAGGAGTTTTTTGCATTATTGCCAGAAAAATACCATCACAATATTGAAAATCTAGTAGGCAAGACTTCATTACCTGATTTGCTCAGCCAGATAAAAATAATGGATGTATTAGTTACTGGTGATACTGGACCTCTACATTTAGCAATAGCGTTGCAAATACCTACAGTTAGTCTATTTGTAACTGCAGATCCAAAATGGACGGGGCCTTATCAAGATCCTGATTTACATAAAGTGATTAAAAAGGATGGAATATCTATAGATGGTACTATCAAAACGATGAGTGATATTACTGTTGATGAAGTATTTGATAGCACCATAAACCATATTAAAATTAATTAATTTTTATTTTATATAAAAGGTATTTCTTTTTAAAACTAGTTCTAATATTAAAATCAAATAGAAAATTTAGTGTTTTTATTTTTTCTATTTGATTTTTTAACCTATTGGAATTACTTAACTGAGTATTGTATTTCAATAGATGTTCAATAGCATGGCAACTAATTAAATTATAAAAATTATTAGGAAAAACTTGATACATTTTCAATATGACCTCAGTCATTAGGTCTATTTTTTTAGTATTAATACTATTAGATAAACTATTATCATCTTTAATGTAATTATAAAATTTCTCTTCTAAATACACAATGCTATTACTTTTGTTTAGTATATCTGGAAAAGCGAAAGCATCCTCATAACAATAGACTTCTGGATAATCAATTGATTTTAAAATTTCACTTTTAAAAAATTTACCACATAAATGAGCTTGATATTTTTTATGAATTAAAAAATCAGTGATTGCTTGATTTCTATTTAGAAATAAGGGTGCTCCAAGTGTGATTTTAATTATTTCGTCGTCTTTTTTAAATACTTCGTTTAATCCTGTAATGATGATATCAGGCTGTTTATCTAAAATTGGAGTTAATTTGGAAAAATCAACAGTAGCAATAAAATCATCACCATCAATAAAAGTAATATAATCACCAGTACATTGGGTGATTGCATATTTTCTTGCCTTACCTAAATTACAAAAAGTCGTTCTAATATATTTAAAAGATGGATTTTTTCTTTCAAAACTTTTAAGTATTTCAGGCGTATTATCTGTTGAGTTATCATCAATCATTAATATCTCATACTCGGAATCAGGATAAAATTCTAATGACGCTTCAATACTTTCTAAACACCTAGAGATAACATGTTCTAAATCTTTAATATTGACAATGATCGATAATTTTTTCATTTAGTTAAACCAAGTAGCTTATATTTTAAGTTAACAGAGTGAATATTTGTTGTGCACTTATCTCCCCAATATCCCCGCCATCTGCTTTTATAGCTGTTTGGTCTTTACCATAACCGCCGATTAATCCGGGATCGGTGGGGCCAAATAGGGTGATATTGGGTTTATCTAATGCGGCCGTTAAATGGCTTAATCCGGTATCGACAGACACCACACTTTTAGCACCAGCAATAACCTGAGCCACTTGGGCTAGCGACATTTTTGGCAACACATCAACGTAGTCAAAGTCTTTTGCTAGGCGAATGGCTCGTTGGTGTTCATGCTCTGCACCCCAAGGCAATTTAATGCGTACTCCTGAATCTGCGAGTAAGGCGATTAATTCTCTCCAATGGGATTCAGGCCAATGTTTCTCATCACGTGTCGTTGCGTGCAAGAATACCAAATAAGGGCATTCATCAAAGGATGGAAGAGAGAGAAAATGCTGTGCAATTCCATAATCCCCCTGAGATTGTGGGATCGGATAATTTAAGCTTAGTGCAAATAGCTGGCGAATCCGCTCAACGGCATGCATTTTTTTACTGACGTCATGGCGAACGTTGTAAAAAAAGCTAGCTAATGGCTCACGGGCACATTGGCGGGAATAGCCATGTTTTATTCCTTTGGCGTATCGAGTCACTAAGAATGCACTTTTCAGTAATCCTTGTGCATCAATAACGGCATCATAATGATGAGCTTGAATAGCGCGATGAAATTGCGCGCGCTCTGCACGAATAGGCGCACTAAACCAGTTTTTTCGCCAACGGCGTATCGCCACAGGAATAACCGTATCAACGGCTTGATGCCAGCTAGGGATCTGTGCAAAACCTTCTTCGACTACCCAATCAAAACGAATATCAGGATAAACATTTATTGCGTCAGTTAATGCAGGCAACGTATGTAAAACATCCCCCATAGAAGAGGTTTTAACGATTAATACCCGCTTCACGCTGATGGCTCCGTTGACAGTAAATTTTCAAGCTCTGCAAAGACTTTTTCTGGCTGAATATCAATTAAGCTTTGGTGATAGCCTTGCTCGGCATCCCCTTTACGTACTTTGTGATAACCAGTAATTAAACGGATCACGCGCGCTTTATGTGATAACGGTGGCGTAAAATCAGGGCTACTTGGGCCATAAAGTGCTACTAACGGACGTTCTAACGCAGCCGCAATGTGCATTAAACCAGAATCATTACTGACGACTGCTTTACAAGAGGCAATTAAATTAACCGCCTGTTCAAGACTGGTTTCGCCAGCAAGATTAAAACACGCTTCACGTGCTTCTGGCGTTAAGGTTTGTTTTATCTCTTCGCCTGCTTCTTTATCTTTTTGAGAACCAAATAAGAAGATTTGATAACCTTGCTCAATCAGTTTCTGTGCTAAAGCTGCGTAATGGTAATGAGGCCAACGTTTAGCAGGGCCAAATTCAGCGCCTGGGCAAAAACCAATAGCAGGACGCTGAGTAGATAATGAAAATTGATGCAATGTGGTAGAGATATCACTCTCGGCTACTGATAACTTAGGCCAAAGCAGAGGTTGAGGTAAATCTGTCGCTTTTTGGACTTTTTGCTTGTCATAAGCTAGCGCAATGTAGCGTTCAACCATTAAAGGAAATGCGTCTTTGTCTAAAGGTCGTAAATCATTTAATAACCCATAACGCATTTCCCCACGCCATCCAGTACGTTTAGGAATATCTGCAAAGAAAGGGACTAATGCAGACTTAAACGAGTTGGGTAATACATAAGCGTGAGTATAACCATTCTCTCTTAATTGTTTTCCTAAACGACGACGTTCGCCAATGGCTAAAGCACCGTGCCCTAATGGCATTGGGATCGCATTATCAACTTCTGGCATTTTTTCGAGTAATGGACGACACCATGCAGGTGCCATTACATCAATGGTTGCCGCCGGATGTAATGCTTTCAATGTACGATAAAGACTTTGGGACATCATCATATCCCCGACCCATGACGGCCCTACCACAAAGATTTTCATAAACAGTGATTACTTACCTTGATTTAACCATTGCATATAAAGCTCTACACCTTCAGCAACTGTTTTAAAAGGTGCGGAATAACCTGCTTTACGTAAATTTGTTAGATCAGCTTGAGTAAATGCTTGGTAACGACCTTTCAATTTCTCAGGGAATTCAATATGTTCAATAGAGAGATCTTTATCTTTATGATGAGCAATAACGGCATCGGCAACAGCTTGGAATGATTCCGCTCGACCCGTACCACAGTTAAAAATACCGGATACATTATTACGCCAGAACCATAAATTAACCGCTGCCACATCGCCAACATAAATAAAGTCACGTTGGAAGGTTTCACTACCTTCGAATAATTTGGGATTTTGACCGGCATTGACTTGGTTATTTAAATGGAATGCAACACTTGCCATACCGCCTTTATGACCTTCACGTGGGCCATAAACATTAAAATAACGGAAGCCACAAATCATCGAATCTGCTTCAGGTAAAATCTGGCGTACATATTCATCAAATAAGAATTTTGAATAACCGTAGACATTTAAAGGTGCTTCATATTTTCTCTCTTCGATAAAATTATCAGTGCGACCGCCATAAGTTGCAGCAGAAGAGGCATATAAGAAAGGAATTTGGCGCTCAAGACAAAAATGAAGTAGCTCTTTAGAATATTGATAGTTGTTATCCATCATATATTTGCCATCCCACTCAGTGGTAGAAGAGCAAGCACCTTCATGGAAAACAGCATCGATATCACCAAAATCATCACCAGCAACAACGCTCGCAATAAAATCTTCCTTATCCATATAATCAGTGATATTGAGATCAACTAAATTAACGAATTTGGTGCCATCTTTGAGGTTATCAACAACCAAAATATCGGTATAACCTTCATCATTTAACGCTTTAACAATATTGCTGCCGATAAAACCTGCACCGCCCGTGACGATAATCATGTGGCTACCCCTTCATATAAAAATCTTAAAATTAGCTCTAGGTCTATAATAACACTGAACAGCGTTAACGGTAGTATTCATCACGGAACAACAGACTGAAATTCTCAAAAAATGCAGTGTGTATTAGTGATCTTAATTACATAAATAACATTATTTATTTACATTTGTCGTTTTTAATAGAACAAAGGCATAGAATAAGAAACAAAACTGACTACATTATAGTCAAATCATTTATGTTTCGCTTTTCAGCTTGCTGTCTTAGGAGAAAGTATGTCTACTCCCGCATTTTATCAACAAATTAATCAACAACTCGAACAAACTCGTCAAGATGGCCTCTTTAAAAATGAGCGCATCATCACCTCTTCACAAAGTGCTGATATCGCAGTTGCTGACGGAAGCCATGTTATTAACTTCTGTGCTAACAATTATCTAGGTTTAGCAAATCATCCCAAGCTGATTGAAGCTGCAAAAGCAGGTATGGATAGCCACGGGTTTGGTATGGCATCTGTCCGTTTTATTTGTGGTACTCAAGATTCACATAAAACATTAGAAAATAAAATTGCTGAATTTTTGGGTATGGAAGACGCCATTTTGTATTCATCTTGCTTTGATGCCAATGGTGGACTATTTGAAACACTAATGGGCCCAGAAGATGCCATTATTTCTGATGCCTTAAACCATGCGTCTATTATTGATGGTGTGCGTTTATGCAAAGCCAAACGCTATCGCTATGCCAATAACGATATGGCAGAACTGCGCATACAACTCGAAAAAGCCAAAGCAGATAATGCTCGCCATATCATGATCGCTACTGATGGTGTGTTTTCAATGGATGGCGTGATCGCCGATCTCAAATCTATTTGTGATTTAGCAGATGAATTTGGTGCATTAGTGATGGTTGATGATTCTCATGCCGTGGGTTTTGTGGGAGCGCAAGGTCGGGGCACTCATGAATATTGCGATGTAATGGGAAGAGTTGACATTATCACGGGCACTTTAGGTAAAGCGCTAGGTGGTGCCTCTGGGGGTTATACAGCAGCACGTAAAGAGGTGGTCGAATGGTTACGTCAACGTTCTCGCCCTTATTTATTCTCCAATTCATTAGCGCCTGCCATTGTTTCAGCCTCTATTGCCGTATTAGAGATGTTGAAATCAGGTGATGAAATTCGTGATCGTTTATGGCGCAATGCTTCACTTTTCCGTGAAAAAATGAGTGCCGCAGGTTTTACATTGGCAGGTGCAGATCATGCGATTACTCCAGTGATGTTAGGTGAAGCTAAATTAGCGCAAGAATTTGCAACTCGTTTACTTGATGAAGGAATTTATGTCACAGGATTCTTCTATCCTGTTGTACCACAAGGGCAAGCACGTATACGTACGCAAATGTCGGCTGCACATACTCCAGAGCAAATTGAACGGGCAGTGGCAGCATTTATTAAAATTGGTAAACAACTTAATGTGATTGCATAAGGCTCCCATATGAAAGCATTGTCAAAATTAAAAGCACAAGAAGGTATTTGGATGACCGATGTCCCAGTACCTGAACTTGGTCATAACGATGTGATGATCAAAATTCGTAAAACAGCGATTTGTGGCACTGATGTTCATATTTATAACTGGGACGAGTGGTCACAAAAAACAATTCCTGTACCTATGGTCGTTGGCCATGAATATATCGGTGAGATTGTTGCGATAGGGCAAGAAGTTAAAGGTTTTAATATTGGTGATCGTGTCTCGGGTGAAGGGCATATCACTTGTGGTCATTGTCGTAATTGTCGTGGTGGTCGTACTCATTTATGCCGTAATACTATAGGTGTTGGTGTAAACCGTCCGGGCTGCTTTGCTGAATATCTGGTTATTCCAGCTTTTAATGCGTTTAAAATTCCAGACAACATTCCTGATGAATTGGCCGCTATTTTTGACCCTTTTGGTAATGCTGTACATACCGCGTTATCTTTTGATTTAGTGGGTGAAGATGTGCTGGTTTCTGGCGCTGGCCCCATTGGAATTATGGCAGCAGCAATTTGTAAACATGTAGGTGCTCGCCATGTGGTGATCACTGATGTTAATGAATATCGTCTTGATCTCGCGAAAAAAATGGGTGTTACCCGAGCCGTCAATGTTAGCAAAGAAAACCTAATCGATGTTATGAAAGAATTAGGCATGACAGAAGGTTTTGATGTGGGATTAGAGATGTCTGGGGCACCTCCAGCGTTTCGTACTATGCTTAACACTATGAATCATGGTGGCCGTATTGCCCTTTTAGGTATTCCACCTTCGGATATGGCAATTGATTGGGGACAAGTTATCTTTAAGGGGCTGTTTATTAAAGGTATCTATGGTCGTGAAATGTTTGAGACGTGGTACAAAATGGCCGCGCTTATCCAGTCTGGTCTTGATCTCTCTCCGATTATTACCCACCAATTCCCAATTGATGAATTCCAAAAAGGCTTTGATATCATGCGTTCAGGTCAATCAGGTAAAGTGATTTTAGATTGGCAGTAATGAGTGCTTATTAAGCCAAAAAAGAGCCTTTCAAGGCTCTTTTTTATTGCATTACTTTTCAATTTCACCCATTGAATTAGGATTAGGTGGGTTGGGTAAATTCTTTTTTTCTGATGAGCCAAATCCATTGGATAACGTATTAATCAGCGTACTTTTTTTCATCGAAATAATCGCTTCTTGTGCGGGTTTTAGCCATGAGGCAGGTTTTGGCTCTTGCGGTTGTTCTGTAGGTGGTACAACTTTTGGTGGTTCGGGCTGTGCTGGTTTTTCTATTTGTGGTTTTAATAGGCTACTTGGTGCGACTAGTTGAATATCCGCTGGGAGTAAAGGCAGTTGTTGTTGCAATGCTCTGACGGTAGAAGGGTGAGGGTGTCCAATAGCGATGGCTGAGCCATTTTTTCGCGCTAAAGCAATTGCACGAGCAAGTTGTTGGCGAGTCTCAGCTTCTGTTTGCACGTTATCGAGAAAAACATGACGACGCAAAGAGGGAACACCCGCGGCTTTAGCTGCAATGGCAGCTTGTGTATTACCAATGGTTACGCTATCTAAAAAATAAAGGTTTGAGTGATTAAGTGCTTTAATGACTCTATCCATCGCTTGTCTATCTGATGTCATTGCACTGCCCATATGGTTATTCATACCGACGGCGTAAGGCACATTATTAATAGCATGTTGAATAATACGATTAATTTCAGCCTGATCCATTGATGGTTTTAGGGTATCACGCTCTAAAGGCTGCTTACTGATAGGAGCCATGGGCATATGGATGAGAATTTCCCGCCCTTGTGTATGGGCTTTATTCGCCACTTCTTTTCCATGAGGTGAATCAGGCAAAATGGCAATAGAAACTGCAGTTGGAAGTTGTAAAATTTGGTTATCTTCTTTTTTACGATAACCAAAATCATCAATCACAATGGCTAATTTGGCTGCAAATGCAGGTGTACTCACAACCAGACTTAGCAACATTAAACTAAGTAAAAAAGCACTCTTGCGTTGTAATGTGCCAAGTAATTTCAAACCTACCTCCCAAGCCAAGGAACAGGGTTCACTGCTTTTCCTTGACGTCTAATTTCAAAATAGAGTGCTGAACGCTCTTGTCCACCACTATTACCGACTAAAGCAATAGATTGGCCGGCTTTTACTTGCTGACCGACATTCACTAAAGCACTTTGGTTATAACCGTAAAGGCTCATATCACCTTTTCCGTGTTCAACCACGACAACCAAACCATAACCTTGAAGCCAATCTGCAAGTAATACACGACCATCAGCAATCGCTTTTACCTCAGTGCCTTGGGCTGCAGGTATAACAATTCCTTTCCAACGCAATTCACCAGAGCCAGAAATAGATTCACCAAAACGGTGTAATAAAGAGCCTCTAATTGGCCAAATTGCTTGTCCTGCGGGTTTGCCTAAACCGCCTGTACGTGACATCAATGATTGCTCTTCAGCCGTTGGTTTATAGGTTGAACCTCGCTGTTGGGCTTCACGTTGTTTAGCGGCAATGCGGGCAGCCTCTCGAGCCTCTCGCTCTGCGCGGGCTTTAGCTTCTCGCTCTGCTTGAGCGATTTTATTTCTTAATTGTGCTTCGTTAGCGCGCATAGTGGCTAAGTTTTTCTGATCCGCTTTTAAGGTGGATTCAAGTTGATTTAGTGTTTTTTGTCGAGCCGCTAATGCGTTATCAAGCTTTTGTTTTTCTTGCTGCTGTTTAGTTAAGACTTGTTTTTGTTCGTTTTGTTTTGCTTGCTGTGCGGTTTTTTCCGCTTCCAGTTCTTTTGATGTTTGAGCCAGTTCGGCCATTGTCTCTTTTCGTGCATCATTGATATAGCTGTAATACGCTAAAATACGCTCTTCACGCTGACCTTCTTCACCACGAAATAAGAGTTCAATACCTTGATGTTTACCCTGACGATAAGCGGCGTCCATTTGACGGGCTAATAACGCTTGTTGTGAATGATATTGTTTTTGTAGGCGTGCAATATTCACGGTAATTGTTTTGATCTCTTTACCTAAAGTTTGTAAGCGACTTTGAGTTTCATGCACTGAACGACCTGCATTAGAGATTTGTGTCTCTTGTGTTTTTAATTGATTAAGAAGTGCAGTACGTTGTTTTTGTTGTTCTTGAACTTGTTTTTCTTTTTCCGCAATCGTGGTTTGTAGATCTTTTAGTTGATTGCGATTATCTGTTAATGAATTGGCAAAAACAGGAGTGGCTGAAAATAGAGTGGTACTAATAAGCAACGTGATTAACGGTAAAGAAAATACACGATAAGACTGATGTGTTTTTTTTTGAAGATCCATTTTCTCTGCCATCTGACCAACGTACCTTTCATAACAGTTTGTAAGATTATTTCATGCCACAAAACAACTGACCAGCTAACATGAAATAAAGCCGAAATTTCAGATAATACCTAACAGGTAATCTATTCAATTAATAAGAGATTATAAAGCAATAATAGAAGGAGAGAGGAAAAAAGAGGCAATCCGTGTGACAGCGCAATAAAATATCACGCTGTCCACGAGAGAAATTATTCGACGATAGTACCCCAAAGGTCATATTCATCTGCGTGTTCAATAAGAACACGAACGATTTGTCCTGGCTCTACATCAAACTGCTCGTTAAGGTAAACTGCACCATCAATTTCAGGTGCATCAGCCATGCTTCGACCAATAGCGCCTTCTTCATCGACTTCATCAATCATCACAAGTAGCACTTTGCCAATTTTCTCTTGTAAGCGTTCAGTCGAAATTTGTTGTTGTAGTTTCATAAAACGGTGATAGCGTTCTTCTTTTACTTCTTCAGGTACTTGATCGGCTAATTCATTCGCTTTCGCGCCATCAACAGGGCTGTATTTAAAGCAACCTACACGATCTAAACGTGCTTCAGTGAGAAAATCCAATAACATTTGGAAATCTTCTTCTGTTTCACCCGGAAAACCAACAATAAAGGTAGAACGTAAGGTTAATTCAGGACAAATTTCACGCCAGCGTTTTACACGCTCTAAGGTGCGCTCAACGGAGCCAGGGCGCTTCATTAGTTTTAAAACTTTCGGGCTTGCGTGCTGTAATGGAATATCTAAATAAGGCAAAATTTTGCCTTCAGCCATTAAAGGAATAACATCATCAACATGTGGGTATGGGTAAACATAATGCAAGCGAACCCAAATCCCTAATTTTGCAAGTTGTTCGCATAAACTCACCATACTGGTTTTAACTGGCATTCCATCCCAAAACCCTGTTTGGTGCTTAGTATCAACACCATAAGCAGACGTATCTTGTGAGATAACCAGTAATTCTTTTACCCCTGCGTTGACTAATCTTTTGGCTTCATTTAATACTTCACCAATTGGGCGACTATCTAAATCACCACGCATGGATGGGATGATGCAGAACGTACAACGATGATTACAACCTTCAGAAATTTTCAAATAGGCGTAATGGCGAGGTGTTAACTTGACACCTTGTTCGGGTACAAGGCTGATAAAAGGGTTGTGATCAGGTTTTGGCACATAGTGATGAATATGTGATAAAACTTGTTCATAACTATGAGGCCCTGTGATTTCGAGTACCTTTGGGTGCACTTCACGAATTTGATTCTCTTTTGCACCTAAACAACCGGTAACAATGACTTTACCGTTTTCATCGAGTGCTTCACCAATTGCTTCTAGTGATTCTTGTACTGCGCTGTCAATAAACCCACAGGTGTTGACGATGACTAAATCAGCATCATTATAGGTAGGAACAACTTGATAACCTTCTGTGCGCAGTTCGGTTAGGATACGTTCAGAGTCCACTAAATTTTTAGGGCAACCTAATGAAACGAATCCAATTTTAGGCACTTGATTTGTTTGCGACATGCTCGTGTTCTCAATACTTTTAAATAAATAACAGATTGTTGTTTCTCAGACAGGTATGAATTTTACGCAAAGGGTAATTTCTACGTAAATAGCCATTATAAGGGATGCTGATTTATTAATAGCTTGCCTGAAGAGGGATCTTGTAGAGTAAAAAGGGGTGACCTTTTTAATTCATCATTTTTCATAAATCCGGTGCTAATGGTACATAAATCCGTCAATAAAAAAAATGATTGTTGAGAAACTTTCCGCAAAAACTGAAAGAGAAACGCAGGAATAGGCTGTAATTGCGCCATGACAAAGGTATACTTTGGCTCTTTGATACTATTTTTAACTAACGAGAGTGATTGCATCCTATGCTGCAAGAAGTAATGCAATTTTTCAACCGGCACACCCTGTTAAGTTTTGTTTGGGTTGCGCTGCTGGTGGCGGTCATTGTATTGACCTTTAAAGGGCTTTTTTCTAAGACGAAAAATATTTCCCGTACAGAAGCGATTTCTTTGATAAATAAAGAGAATGCGGTATGTGTTGATATCCGTAGCCGTGATGAATTCCGTAAAGGACACATCATTGATTCTATCAATTTAACGCCTTCTGAAATCAAAAATAATAATATTGCTGAGCTGGAGAAATATAAATCACAGCCAGTTATTGTTGTATCACCGTCAGGCATTGAAGGTGCAAAACCTGCTGAAAGCCTAACTAAACTCGGTTTTGAAAAAGTCTTTATCTTAAAAGATGGTCTTTCAGGCTGGAGTGGTGAAAATTTACCACTGGCTAAGGGTAAAAAATAACGAGCGAGCAGATTGAGTTCTATACTTACTGCTATTCAATTAATAAGGATATAAAAAGGTAAGATTATTATGTCAGAACAGCAAAACCAAGAGATGACTTTTCAAATTCAGCGTATCTATACAAAAGATATCTCTTTTGAAGCGCCTAATGCTCCACAAGTTTTCCAAAAAGAGTGGCAACCAGAAGTTAAATTAGATTTAGATACATCTTCTAATACTTTAGCTGAAAACGTGTATGAAGTTATTTTGCGTGTCACTGTAACTGCAACTATGGATAACGAGACTGCATTCCTGTGTGAAGTGCAACAAGCAGGTATCTTCACTGTTGAAGGCATTGAAGGCACTCAATTAGCACATTGCTTAGGTGCATATTGCCCTAATGTTCTGTTCCCTTATGCTCGTGAATGTATCACTAACTTAGTCAGCCGTGGTACTTTCCCACAACTGAACTTAGCACCAGTTAACTTTGATGCGTTGTTTATGAACTATTTACAACAGCAACAAACTGATGCAGCTAATGAAGGGGCTGAAGAAGCTTAATGAACGCTTCTATGACAGTTATCGGTGCCGGTTCATACGGCACCGCTTTAGCGATTACCTTAGCGCGCAATGGTCATGATGTTGTGCTTTGGGGTCATGATCCTGAGCATGTTGCGGCGTTAGAACAAGCACGCTGTAATCAGGCATTTCTGCCCGATGTTTCCTTTCCTGATAGTTTATACATGGAAGCTTCTTTGCAAAAAGCCATTGAAGCCAGCCGTAATATTCTGGTTGTGATCCCAAGCCATGTTTTTGGTGACGTATTACAGCAGATCAAACCCTTTTTACGTCAGGATGCTCGTGTTGTTTGGGCGACAAAAGGACTTGAGGCTCATACTGGTCGCTTATTGCAAGATGTAGCGCGTGAAGTATTAGGTAATGAAATCCCGCTTGCAGTTTTATCTGGCCCTACTTTTGCCAAAGAGCTTGCAGCAGGTCTGCCTACTGCGATTTCTGTTGCATCAACGGACAATACCTTTTCTGAAGAGTTACAACAGTTGTTCCATTGTGGCAAAAGTTTCCGTGTGTATAAAAATCCTGACTTTATTGGCGTGCAATTAGGTGGTGCAGTCAAAAACGTGATTGCTATTGGCGCAGGTATGTCTGATGGTATGGGGTTTGGTGCGAATGCACGTACAGCACTAATTACTCGCGGCCTTGCTGAAATGAGTCGTTTAGGTAAAGCATTAGGTGCAGATGCCGCAACGTTTATGGGAATGGCGGGGTTAGGGGATTTAGTTTTAACCTGTACCGATAACCAATCTCGTAATCGTCGGTTTGGCATGATGTTAGGTCAAGGGCTTGATGTTGATACGGCACAAGAGAAAATTGGGCAAGTAGTTGAAGGCTATCGCAATACCAAGGAAGTTCGCGCATTAGCAGAACAAGTTGGTGTTGAAATGCCTATTACTGAGCAGATCTACCAAATTTTATATCAGCATAAAGACGCGAAAGAAGCGGCATTATCTTTATTAGGTAGAGCCACTAAAGATGAGATAGACAGTAATCTATTCTAAGTCTATTTTAGATAGTTGCTTAAGGCATCAGTTTGGGTTTTAAACATAAGAAGCCTAAGTTTTTACTTAGGCTTCAATGTAAAAGAATGAGAGTGAGCATGTCGCTAGAAGAACTAAAAAAAGTCTGGGATCATATTAAAAGTGAAGCTAAATGTTTGGCGGATTGTGAGCCTATTTTGGCGAGTTTCTTCCATGCGACATTACTCAAGCATGAAAACTTAGGTAGTGCCTTAAGTTATATGCTGGCGAATAAATTAGCGACTCAGACTATGCCTGCGATTGCTGTTCGTGAAATTGTTGAAGAAGCGTATCGTAGCGATGCCTCGATGATTGAATGCGCCGCTTATGATATTTCAGCGGTTCGCCTGCGTGATCCGGCTGTTGATAAATACTCAACGCCTCTGCTTTATTTAAAAGGCTTTCATGCCTTACAAGCTTATCGTATAGCCCACTGGTTGTGGAACCAAGATCGCAAAGCCCTTGCCGTTTATCTGCAAAATCAAATTTCTGTGACCTTTGGTGTCGATATTCACCCTGCTGCGCGTATTGGCCACGGTATTATGCTCGATCATGCAACAGGTATTGTGATTGGTGAAACGGCAGTTGTTGAGAATGATGTCTCAATCCTACAGTCCGTCACTTTAGGCGGGACAGGCAAAACAGGGGGAGATCGTCACCCCAAAGTCCGTGAAGGTGTGATGATTGGTGCGGGTGCTAAAATCCTTGGTAATATCGAGATTGGTCGAGGTGCTAAAATTGGTGCGGGATCAGTCGTTTTACATGAAGTTCCTGCACACACTACTGTTGCTGGCGTTCCCGCTCGTATTGTCGGTAAGCCTACCAGTGACAAGCCTTCATTCGATATGGATCAACACTTTAATGGTGTGGTGCCGGGTTTTGAATGTGGTGATGGCATTTAATGGCATTACCAGAAGTTACACTTTCTGAACTTAAGGCTTGTTTACACGCTGAATATATTGGCGATAACAAGCCTTTTAGTTGGATACGTCTTTTTCACCGTGTCTTTTTTTGCCAACGTTCACGTTATCTATTTTGGTGGCGTGTCGCCCAATTCTTTTATTTTTCTAAAAATCGTTTTCTTAAAAAATTAGGCATTCGTATAGGTGCTAAAAACAATCGTAAATATTGTAACGATATCTCATTAAGAACTCGCATAGGTAAAGGCCTTTCGTTACCACATCCAATCGGGATTGTACTGACTAATTACTGCCAATTAGGTGAGAACGTAACCTTAATGCAAGGTGTGACCATTGGAGTAAAAGAAAAGGATGGCAAAGCAGATATTCGAGTTGGCAACCATGTTTATATTGGTTGTAATTCTTCGATTATCGGTGGTGAGATAGAGATTGGTGATAATGCAGTAATTGGTGCTCACGCATTAGTATTAAAGGATGTGGGAGATGGGTGTCGGTATATTAATAAGATGAGTTTTGAGATTAATAAATATTGCTGAAAATATATAGATGAAAAATATTATGCCTAAAATTACCGTATTGATGTCGGTATATAATGATGAGAAGTACCTGCAAGAATCTATAGATTCTATATTGAACCAAACATTCACTGAATTTGAGTTTCTCATCATTAATGATGGCTCAACAGATAATTCATTTAATATTTTAAAAGAAAATGCCGAAAAAGACCCAAGAATAAAAGTTGTTATCAATGAAGAAAATATTGGATTAATTGCCTCTTTAAATAAGGGGTTAAAGCTGGCCTCATGTGATCTGATTGCTCGAATGGATTCTGATGATATAGCGATTGCTTCAAGATTAGAAGAACAGTATCAATTTATGGTAGATAACCCCAATATCAGCGTGTGTGGTGGCGGTTTTATTTATCAAGAAGATCCCGATAGAATTAATATTTACCCCGAAACACATACAGATATTGTTATCTCTAGCCTTTACGATTGTTCATTAGCTCATCCAACCGTTATTTATCGTAAGAAAGACATATTATCAATTGGCGGATATGATAAAGAAGACCTTTATGCAGAAGATTATGGACTATGGATAAATTTAATCATTGCAGAGAAGTTTAAATTCCATAATCTTCCTATACCATTACTTTATTATCGTACTCATCCAATGGTAGATCGTTCTAGATATAAAGAAATTCAAAAAAACACAGCGGAAAGATTAGGGCGAAAGCTATTAAAGCATTTTGGTATTCGTATTAATGAAGAGGATTATTCATTATTACTAGATAATAATAAAAAAACTAAAGAGCAAGTAGCCAGGTGTAAAGCTCTACTTGAAAAGATTGATCAACAATTTAATGCTGAAGAATATAGTGAAGAACTAAAATTGAAAAATAGCTTTAAGAAAAAAATCTTAGAAAGAAAGGTATTAGTAAATGATTTCTCATCATTTTTAATGAAGCTAAGAGCCAGATGGTATTTTTTGATGAGAAAATTTAATAAGAAAAACTAGATTGGAATAGTATTGTATTTGAAGCATAAATAAAAATGACCTTATTAGAAATATAGATCTCATAAGGTCATTTTTTATATTGAAAGATCAATCTCTTAATAACGCACCTGGATAACCGAGTTGACGCCATGCCTCAAAAACCACAACGGCAACGGTGTTTGACAGGTTCATACTGCGACTATCAGCAAGCATTGGAACTCTGATTTTCTGCTGTGTTGGCATATTATCCAATACATAAGGCGGTAACCCACGGGTTTCAGGTCCAAAAAGGAGATAATCTCCATCTTGATAGCTCACATTGCTATGTGCGGGTGTACCTTTTGTCGTTAACGCAAATACACGTGCACCTGTTGGTGATTGTGCATTATCTGGGTTTAAACCTTCACTTTCTAAAAAAGCATAGTAATCGTGGTGCTGTTTAATATCAGCAAATTCACGATAATCAAGCCCTGCACGACGTAGGCGTTTATCATCCCAAGTAAAACCCAAGGGTTGGATCAAATGAAGATGAAAGCCTGTATTAGCACACAGGCGGATAATATTACCCGTATTCGGTGGAATTTCGGGTTCAAATAAGACGATATTGAGCATGGTTTATTTAACTTGATAATAGTTTTTATACCAATCAACAAACTGTTTTACACCTTCATTTACGCTTGTTTGAGGTTTATAGCCTGTTGCTTTAAACAAATCCTCAGTATCTGCCCATGTGGTATAAACGTCACCTGGTTGCATTGGTAACATATTTTTATCAGCAGTTTTTCCTAAATGGGTTTCTAATGCGCTAATGTAATCCATTAAATTAACTGGGGAACCATTACCAATATTATAGACTTTATAAGGTGCAGAGCTATTAGCTGGAGTACCAGTGCTAACTTTCCAATCTTGTTGTGGTGCAGGTATTACGTCAGCTATGCGGGCAACGCCTTCCACGATATCCTCAACATAAGTAAAGTCTCGTTTCATTTCACCATTATTATAAATATCAATAGGATCGTCGTGGATAATGGCTTTTGTAAACTTAAATAATGCCATATCAGGACGTCCCCAAGGGCCATAAACAGTGAAAAAGCGTAATCCAGTTGTTGGTATACCGTATAAATGAGAATAGCTGTGAGCCATTAACTCATTAGCTTTTTTCGTTGCTGCATATAATGAAATAGGGTGATTAGCTTGATCATGAGGTGAAAATGGTAATTCATCATTCAAACCATAAACTGAGCTGGATGAAGCATAAACAAGATGTTTAACATTATTATGGCGACAACCTTCTAAGATTGTTAAAAAGCCTGTTAAATTGCTATCAGCATAAGAAAACGGGTTAATTAGTGAATATCTAACGCCTGCTTGCGCAGCTAAATGAATCACTCTATCAAATTTCTCAGTTTCAAATAGACTAGCTATTTTTTCCCTATCAGCTAGTTCAATAAGGGAAAATGAAAAATTATGTAATTTATTCAGAATGTTAAGCCTAGATTCTTTTAAGGAGACATCATAATAATTATTAAGATTATCGATACCAACAACAGTTTCACCTTGTTGGATTAGTTTTTTTATCAGATGAAAACCAATGAATCCTGCTGCACCAGTGACTAAATATTTCATTACGTAATTAACCCGTATTTATTAATTAATCGTTACCAAATAGGTCACGAGTATAAACTTTTTCTTCAACGTCGTTTAGCACTGATGACATTCTATTGGTAATAATAACATCAGAGATTAATTTAAATTCATTTAAATCACGAACTAATCTTGAATTAAAGAAGGTTTCTTCTTGCATTTCAGGCTCATAAATCACTACTTCAATACCTTTGGCCTTAATACGTTTCATAATGCCTTGGATAGAAGAAGAACGGAAATTATCAGAACCCGACTTCATGATTAAACGATACACACCGACGACTTTTGGTGATTTTGCAATAATAGAGTCTGCAATAAAGTCTTTACGTGTGCGGTTAGCTTCTACGATTGCACTAATAATATTATTAGGAACCGAGTCGTAGTTTGCTAATAGTTGTTTAGTGTCTTTTGGTAAACAGTAACCGCCATAACCGAATGATGGGTTATTGTAGTGATTACCAATACGCGGATCTAAGCAGACACCCTCAATGATTTGTTTTGCATTTAGGTTGTAAGCTTGAGCGTAGCTATCTAGCTCATTAAAGTAAGCAACACGTAGCGCTAAATAAGTGTTTGCGAATAATTTAATCGCTTCTGCTTCTGTTGAATCTGTAAAAAGAACATCAATACCTTTCTTTAATGCGCCTTGTTGTAAAAGGTTTGCAAATTTTTGTGCTCTTTCTGATTGTTCACCAATCACAATACGAGAAGGGTATAAGTTATCGTAAAGCGCTCGACCTTCACGTAAGAATTCAGGAGAAAAGATAATATTATTCGTATTATATTTTTCTCTCATTTCTTTAGTAAAACCAACAGGAATGGTTGATTTAATAATCATTGTCGTGTTTGGATTATATTCTAAAACATCACGAATAACAGACTCTACAGAAGAGGTGTTGAAATAGTTTGTTTTAGGATCGTAATCGGTTGGGGTTGCAATGATAACGAATTCGGCATCTTTATAAGCGAATTCTTTATCTAATGTTGCTGTAAAGTCGAGCTCTTTGGTTGCCAAAAACTCTTCGATTTCTTTATCTGTAATTGGAGAGATTTTTTTGTTCAGTAATTCAACTTTTTCTTTATTGATATCTAACGCAACAACTTTGTTGTTTTGGGAAAGAAGTATTCCGTTAGATAGACCGACATAGCCGGTGCCGGAGATAGTGATTTTCATTTTTTAATCCTAATCCTATAAAATTTCTTTTAAAGCGTCCAAATATTTTTTAATAACAATTTGTTCATCGAATTCAGATTCGATTTTTCTTCTACTATTTTTACCCATTTCTAATCTCTTCTCATAGGGTAATTTAATAAATGTATCTATCGCATTGGCTAAACTTGATACTGATTTAGGTTGACATAAGTATCCATTTAATCCATGAGTAACAGTTTCTCGGCAACCAACATTATCAGTAGTAATTATTGGTTTTCCCATGGCACCTGCTTCTAGTAATGTTTTTGGTACACCTTCTCGATAGAAGGAAGGCAATACAATGCAATCAGCTTGAGCTATTTCGTACTCAACTGCATCTGAAGTACCCAAATAGCTAATAACACCTTCAGAAACCCAGCTATTCATTTGTTCTTGGGTTATAGCTGATGGATTGTTAACACCAACAAAACCTAAGAGACAAAATTCAACTTTGTTACCATACTTTTCTTTTAAAATACGAGCAGCATCGACATAAAAAGTAATTCCTTTTTCATACAACATTCTAGCAATTAGGAGAAATCTTAATTTATTTTTGTCTTCAGATAATGAAAGTTTGAAACGGGATAAATCAACACCAGAGCCAGGTAGTCGTTCTGTATTATTTTCTTGAATTAAATTGTATTTTATAAATATATCTCTATCATCTTGATTTTGAAAAAAAGTTTTGTTGGCATGTTTTAAGCTATATTTATAAAGTAATTTCACTAATTTAGATAATAGAGTTTCATTAACAAATAATAGGCCTAAGCCAGCAATGTTATTTATTATTTTTATATTTTTTTTAGATGCAATAAATGTACTATAAATATTATTTTTTGGAGTGAAGTTCAAAACAACATCTATTTTGTTTGTTGAGTATATTTTATAAAATTGAAAAATTGTTTTTAAATCATGAAGTGGATTGGTACTTTTTTGAAATATATCTATATGAATAAATTTTACACCAAGATTTTCCAATAAAGGTGAGTATTTGTCTCTAGGTGCAATTATAATAACAGTATAATTAGTATTTAATAAACTAATAATTGTGTTTTTTCTAAAATTGTACAAATACCAACTTGTATTAGCAGATATAGCGATTGTTTTCATAGGGGATTTAATAACTCATTATTTTATTTCTACAGTATGTTAATTTGAATATTATTCAAAATATTTTTTTACGATTTTTTTAGAGTCAAAATCATAGGCCCTTTTTATACAATTATTTTTTATAGTCTTTAGGTCTATACTTGTAATGTATTGGATAGCAGAAATAAGCGCTTTATAGTCATCAATTGAATAAAGTACACCATATGGAGTTTTTTCAAAAGTATTTTTAGGTATAGATGCTATTAAGGTTGAATATGGTTGTAGTATTTCTCTTGGCCCACTGATACAGTCAGAGTGAATGACTGGTGTAGAACATGCTAACGCTTCAATAATTGCATTAGGAAAGCCTTCTGTTCTAGATGCACTGATGAGCGCAAGAGAGTTTTTTATAACAGGGAATGGATTATCTTGATGGCCAAGAAAAATAATTTTTTCTGATAATCCTAACTGTTGAGTATATTTTTTCAGATTATTTTCTTCAGGGCCTGAACCAATAATCACCAATGATATATTTATATTTTTTATAGATTTTATTAACAGGTTGAAATTTTTTGATTTAATTAACCTACCCATAGATACTAAATATTTTTCAGGCAAAGAAAAAATATTCTTTTCATTTGATTTATTAATTATTTCATCAATGTCATATGGGTTATTAATGGTTATAATCTGATTTTTTGTTATACTAGGTAATAACTCACGAATGATTTTATGCATAGCCTTGGAAATAGCAATGATTTCATTAGACATAGGGTAAAACAGTTTAATTAACATTAGCATTATTAAGCCCTTTAAGCCTTTATTTTTATATTGTAGAGGATCTCCATGGTTTATAATTTGTGAAAAGTGTGTAGAGCCTAATTTTTTACATAACACATTTATAATATTGGAACGATATAAATGACTTTGAACAAAATCAACATTATATTTTTTTATTATTTTTTTTAGCTCTAATGATTGCCTAAGGAAAATAAATAATTTATATTTTTTTAGGATGATTATATCTATTTCTTTATTTAAAGGATATGTTATTTCATTTTCTAAAATAACAAAAATAACTTTTTCGGTTTTACTAAGTTCATTTGCTATATTAGCAGCTATACGCTCACCACCACCATTAGATAATGAGTTAACTAATATTAATTTTGTCATAATTTATATCATTAATATTTTTTTTGCAAAAATGTTGCTTTGAAAATTATTTGAAAATAAAGAAGCATTTTTAATGTAAATGCTTTTATTTATTTTGATATCATTAATTAAATAAATTAATGATTCTATATCTGTGTAGAAAAGATTATTTATAGATTCTTTTATACCATATTTATTGATTCCTATAGTTGGTACTCCTAATGAAGATGCTTCAATATAAACTAAGCCAAAGGCCTCTGGTTGATTTGGTAACAACCAAAACAAATCAAAGTTGTATTTATAAAATTCCTCATTATAAATAATTTCTCTATCCATTGAACCTTTAAAGAAAATTTTATCAAAAATATTTTTATTTTTTGCTTCTGATATTAATTTGTTTTTTATTGAACCATCACCATAAATATACCATTGCAGATTAGGTATTCTTTTTGATAGCTCAATAAATATTTCTAGCATTTCAAAATACCCTTTTCTTTTCTCTAACCTAGATACTGACACTAATCTAAAATATTTATCTTTTCTATCAATGATGCATTTATTAGATTTTTTTATATCTTTATTAATTCCTGCATATATAACTTCAACTTTGTTTTTTATTTTTTCTAAAATTGTCGTGTTTTTCAAAAATATTTCTTTAGTATAGTTACTAACTGAAATTATTTTTTTACATTTCTGTAGAAAAATATTATATAAAAATGGTAATAAAATTAGCTTATTTTTTATTGAAGGATTATATGCTATATCATACTCAGTTCCATGCAATATATAGATGATCTTTTTAAAGTCAATTTTATAAAATAACGATATTAATGTTATAGAGTAAGCACTTCTAATATCATTTACTATAATTCTATCCTGAGCTCTTAAATTTAAAAATAATTTAATATTAAAATAGTATAAAGGCCAAAATATTTTAAAAAAAATATTTCTTTTTATTGTTGGAGTGAAAATATCCACATCATTACCAAGATTTTTTAAATCAGTATAAAGCTGCTTGGATACGATCCCCGCACCTCCAATTATTGGAGGATATTCATCAGTAATTATTAGTATTTTCATAATTTATTTTTTACAAAAGTTCTCATCTAATTTTTCAATCACATAACATTTATTCTTTTTAAGATTTTCTATATTAATTTCTTTTTCTGAAAAAATTTCAGTATAGTAAAATTTAGGATCCCAAAAATCGATATCATAATATGGATTATTGATATACCTTGCAAATGAAGATAAACCCATAACAATGATACTAAATGATAATAAAATTCTATAAATATTATTTTTCATAATAAAAATATTAAGAATTAATATAGGGTATAAATAGAACAAAAGTCTCTGTAAGAATGGTGAAAAATAAAATGCAAGATGACATAAGAAATATATAAATGTACTATTCCAGATAGTTTTGTTTTGATGAAGTCTATCTTTGATAAGAATACATAAAGAAATGCCTATAATATCTATTATTGCAAAAAAACCGAATCTTAAATTTCCTTCTAGCATATCCAAGTAAATAGTTAATTTATTATGTATCCTAGAAGGAATAATAGATTCAATAATGGGTAGAATATATGATAAGTTAATTAACAAAAGGATTAATAAAATTATTAAAATAATACTTAAAATTATTTTCTTAGTATTAAAGTTTATTTTTAATAGAAATATAAAAGGAATCAATAATATTGCTGAAAAGTGGAACATACTTGATATTAAACATATAAATATCCATTTATATATACTTGTTTTTTCAATTTTAAATAAATAAGGTAAAATTATTGCTAATGCAATCAACTGCCTATAACCATCATTAAAAAGAGGAACAAGAAATATAATTAATAAAGAAAAATAAAGAGAAAGATTTATATTAAATTTTATTAGACGTAATGAATAACAGATAGATATAAAAAATATAGATGATGAAACAAAAGGAATAATATGGAAGTTAGTAAATTTAATTATATTAGCTAGCAGCCAATTTAAATAGACAAAACCTGGTTCATATATAAATGATAATGTACTATAAAGACTATTATTACCAATGTAATTATAGTAGTAGATATAATTTATCCAATCTACCCCGTTATAGTAAGAACCTGTAGTTACTATAAAAAATAAAAAAAATACTGGAAGTCGTATTATTTTTTTTTGATTTAAATTACTAAATTCTTCAAGAAAGAAAAAAGGTATAAATAATAAAAAACTTGTAATCCAGTACATTATTTTGAAAACCTGCTGAATATTGATTGATACCATCTAGGACGAAATAAAGAAATCGATTTATTTAATATATATGATATTTTATTTTTTTTATTTTTAGTCATTCTTGCAATAATTAAATCTGACTTTAATTCAAGTATTTTGTCAAAATAGTAAATTTTATTAATTCCTTTCATGTTTTGTTTAATTATTTTTTCATGCAAAAATAAAATTTCTTTATGAAAATTTATATTTATAAAACGTGTTACTGAATTTGAAAGTGAATCTGATATTCTATAATAAACAGTTATTTCAGGATTGAAATAGAATCGATACCCTTTCTTTGTTATTTTTAACCAAAGCGGTAAATCTTCTATGAGTTTAAATCGTTCATCTGCATAATCAACATCTATTAATATGTCTTTATGTATAAATGATGATGGTGCCATATTAAAGCTTCTTGTTAATAAATATTCAAATTGTTTATCGGCTGTTTTTTTAAAGAAAAGAATATTGGAATCTTTAGGGTATATGTCTTTATATGATTTCACATCATTATATTCATAAAATGATTGCATTTTACTAAATAAAACTTTTACTTCTGAATTATTGTTAATATAATTAATATTGGAAGTGATACATTTATTATCAAGAATATCATCACCTGCAATTGTCTTTATCCAATTGCAAGATGCACTTTTCCATGCTTGATTTACATTAAAAGATATCCCTGTATTTACACTGTTTTTTATTAATATGAATTTATAGAATATTGAAGAGTGATATTTACTCCATTCCTCGATTATATTACAGGTATCATCTTTCGAGCCATCATCAGATATAATTAACTCTATATTTTCAGACCCATAGTCTTGATATAAAATACTATTTAATGTGGCTAGTATGGTTTTTGAGGAATTGTAAGTTATAATGCAAATAGAAACTTTTTCTTTTTTCATTTTAATCTTTTTATCATAATATAAAAAACAAATAAAAAATAAATAAAGTAGCTTAAACAATAAGCATATGTTACACCAATAGTTCCATAGCAATTAATTGCATAAATAGATGTTAGTACAAATATTATTGAAAAAGAGACTTCAGTAAAAATAAAGGACTTAGTCATGGCTTTTGCAATCATTAAATATGAGCATAACCAGGATGCAATTTTAATTGTATCACCGATAACTTGCCATAAGAATAGTGAATCCATAGATTCAAAATCAGAAGAAAATAAAATATGAATAATCAAATTTCTAAAAAAATAGATTACTGTTCCGCAGATTATTGCTACAGGTAATAATATTTTATATCCTTGTAATATTTCTCTTTTTAACTCTTCTATGTTGGTAATTTCTGATAATTTTGGTAAATAATAAGTGCTTAATGTTGTGGTTATAATCATAAGATAAGTTGTAGATATATACCATATCCCTTGCCAGTATCCTGCTTGTTCTAAACCTTGTGTTTCAGCAATGTGATTTCTAATAATAAATTGTGAAGCGGGAATCATAATAGCGGATGTTAAAGCCATGATGGAGAAAGAGAATAATTTTTTTGCAATTTTTTTATCAAAATTATTTGTAAATTGAGCGAAATATATTAAATTATTTTTTTTTATCAAAATTAATGTAATGAAAAATATTATAGATTGGTTTATTGCTAGCGCAATTAACGCACCATTTAAGTTAAAGAAATATATTAATAAACTTGTAAATAATAATGAGTATAAACTTTGAATAATATTTATTTTTATATAGTTTCTTATGTCTTTGAGACCATTAATTATTGACAAAAGCAAACTATTTAATACAAATAAGACAATTGTAATACCATAAATTATAAATATAAAACGATATTTAATATTTGATAATACTCCTTCTGAGAAGAAAGATGAGAAGGAAATTAAAATAAACCCAACGGTTATTGATGTTGCTAAGCTTATTTTTCCAGCAGTACTAAATAAGTTAGATAGTTTATTTTTGTCTTTATTATATTCTGCAGTATATTTTATCACTCCACTATTAATAGCACCTTGGGCTGCTATTAATACTAGTTGGCTAAAATTTTGAAATTGACCGATAATAGCTAATCCTGCGGGGCCTATATATACAGATACCGCTTTATTAATAACTAAACCAGATAACATTTTAAAAAAGGTTGCTATCAGGCTTAGTATAGATGTTTTAATTAATGTCATCAGCTGATCACGAATGAATTACATGCGTTAATAACTTTATGTATATCTTCCTTATTCATAACTGGGCTTATTGGGATACTTAGTACTTCCTTATGAATCTTTTCAGTTATAGGTAAATTGATATGATTATATTGTTTATATGCTTGTTGTTTATGAGGTGGTGTTGGATAGTGAATTAATGTTTGTACACCACATTCGATCAAGTGTTTTTGTAGTAGTTCTCTATGTTCTGTTGCAATAACAAACAAATGCCATACATGATTTTCTGTATTTTTTATATATTCTTCAGCGGTAATAGGTAATTGAATTAGTGAGTTTTTGATATTTTCTAGATATATTAAGGCAATATCTTGTCGGATTTTAGTTTCTTTTTCTAAGTAGTTTAATTTGACATTTAGCATAGCCGCCTGGATTTCATCTAAACGGCTATTAACACCTTGATATAAATTTAAATACTTTTGATGAGAACCATAGTTGCGTAACGCTGTCACAACACTGGCTAATTCATTATCATTAGTTGTAATAGCACCAGCATCACCTAATGCACCAAGATTTTTACCCGGGTAAAAGCTGAAGCCAGCTGCATCTCCCCAGTTTCCTGCTTTTGTTCCATCAATACTTGCCCCATGAGATTGGGCGCAATCTTCTAGGACTAAGAGATTATTTTCTTTAGCTATCGCCATAATCTCTTTCATTGGGTTAATTTGCCCATAGAGATGTACTGGTAATATAACCTTAGTTCTATTTGTAATTGCTGACTTAATATTATCTATGGATAAATTATATGTTTTGTTATCTGGTTCAATTAAAATTGGCACTAGATCATTTTCTGTTATAGCGAGAATTGATGCAATATAAGTATTAGCTTGAATGATAACTTCATCACCAGATTGTATTTTGCCTTGTTCTTTCCATGCACGTAAAACAAGGGTTAGTGCATCTAACCCATTTGCCACACCAATTGAATGCTTTGTTCCACAATAGCTAGCAAAATTTTTTTCAAAACTTTCTAGTTCTTTACCTGTAATATACCAACCAGAATCAATAACCCTTGAACACGCTTCTTTTAATTCTTTGTTATGTTGTTCATTTATTTTTTTTAAATCTAGAAAATTAATCATTATTTTTTCTCTATTTTATAAAACGAATTATTCTTGCGGGATTACCAATTACAACTGCATTAGCTGGAATATCTTTTACAACAACACTTCCTGCGCCAATCATACAGTTTTCACCTAAAGTAACTCCTGCAAGGATAGTAGCGTTAGCTCCGATTGAAGCACCTTTATTTATTTGAGTTATTGTGAATTTTTCAGGGTATTGTTTAGACCTTGGGAAAATATCATTAGTAAATGTAACTGATGGCCCGATAAAAACGTTATCATCAATTCTTATTCCATCCCATATATAAACGCCGGATTTTACAGTCACATTATTGCCAATAATGACATCATTTTCGATAAGAGTATGAGCACAGATATTACAATCATTACCAATAACGGCATTTTGAAAAATAATACTATATTGCCATACTCTTGTGCCTGAACCGATACTGTTACTTTTTACGTCACTTAATGGATGTATCATATTGTTATTATGCTCTTTTGAAAGGTATCATAATCTCTAATATAATCAGATTCATCATATATATTGTCTGCTAATACAAGTATAATGCAGTCTTCAGAAAAATTATGCATTTCATGCCATTGCATGGCATCAATAATTAAACCTACATTAGGCGAATTTAAAGCAATTTTTTCTCTTGTCTTACCATCATCCATAATAAAATCGCAACTACCTTTTAAGCAAATAGCTAGCTGCCTTAATTCTTTATGGGCATGAAATCCTCTCGATACATCTTTATCTGTATTAAAAATATAATAAGTTCGCTTTATATCGAATGGTATATTGTTGTTACTTTCTAGGGATACCAGAGAGCCTCTACTATCACCAAGAGTTTTAAATTCAATTGTTTTTATTAATTTATTCATGCTGTTATTAATTTCTCTAAGTATTTTCCATAGCTATTTTTATTATGTAATTCTGTGGCAATTTGTAGTTTTTCTTTTGAAATCCACTTTTGTTTATATGCAATTTCTTCTAAACAAGCTATTTTAAATCCTTGCCTTTTTTCGATGGTTTCAACAAAAGTACCGGCATCAAGTAAACTATCGTGAGTTCCTGTATCTAACCAAGCAAAACCACGACCCAATAGCTCAACACTTAATTTATTCTGTTGTAAATAGACTTGGTTAATAGTTGTTATTTCTAGCTCACCGCGTTCTGATGGTTCTATATCTTTAGCAATATTAATGACGTTATTATCATAAAAATATAAGCCAGTTACAGCAAAATTAGATTTTGGTTTTTTAGGTTTCTCTTCAATAGAAAGTGCATTAAATTGATTATCAAACTCAACAACTCCAAATCTTTCAGGGTCTTGTACTTCATATCCAAAAATCGTAGCACCATTTTTTTTATTAGCTGCATTTATTAGTTTTGGCGAGAATCCCTGCCCCCAAAATATATTATCCCCTAAAACTAAGCAGACACTATCACTGCCAATAAATTCTTCACCGATAATAAATGCTTGGGCTAATCCTTCAGGTTTTGGTTGTATTGCATATTGAATAGAAATACCAAATTGAGAACCATCGTTTAAAAGACGTTGAAAACCTTCTTGATCTTCTGGCGTTGTAATAATCAGTATTTCTTTAATACCTGCGAGCATCAATACAGATAAAGGATAATAAATCATAGGTTTATCATAAACAGGTAATAACTGTTTGGATACACCCATTGTGATTGGATAAAGTCTTGTTCCTGAGCCACCGGCTAAAATGATACCTTTCATTTTCAATCTCTTTTTAAATTAAATATTTCTCTATTTGTTTGGCTACCACCATAGGTGAATGTATATTTTTAGCATAATTTTGTGATTCTTTTTTGATATCATCAATCTTATCTCTGTTCTCAATTAAAATAGTTAATGCATTAATAATACTTTCTTTAGTATTCTTAATTTTTATAATTGGAGAGTTTTTGAGATTTATATCATTAAGGAATAAATCATTTGCAGGTGCTAAAACTACATGACCAGAGAACATACTATAAATGGCATTCATCCCATATGAGTTAGATTTTGTTTGGTCTATTGAAATATCTACTTTTTTCATTACTTGTAAGTATTCTGTTAGAGATAATTGTTCTGGATAAATTATTTCCACGTTATCAGAATAAATTTTCTTTATTTCATTTAAAGCTGATTTAATTATTTCCGATCCTTTAAAGCCTGCTCTATTAATACCATGCATAATGACTATTTTTTTATTTACGGACTTTATCGGTTGTAATTGGCCATCACAAGCTAGAGGGATTGTCTCAGTTAATTTATATTTAAATTTAGTTTGCTCCCAGCTCACTCTATAGTCATACATAACTGGGATTATTTTAAAGGCAAAAGAAGCAACTAAATTGTTAGTAACAATATCTTTTTCCTTTAAAAAATAATCTTTTTGTGGAAGAGGGATATCTGAGTATGGCCAATTAGGGATAAGTCCTTCTAAACCATATTTTATAAATGGAGTATCATCTCCACAAGCCATTAAGATAATTCGTTTTCTTGTTAATTTAAAAACTAATAGCATTAAAAGCCCTAAATTTTTTCGACTTACAAACTCAGGATTAATAATTATTATATTTTTAAATTTCAAAAAGGTAGGGATTAACTTTATGATTGATAAATATTTTTGGAGTTTAGTTTCTCCAGAAAGAGTTAGTCCTGAGTTTATTTTTTTAAAACCATCACCAGAAAAACTAAATACTTCTGATTTATAACCCAATTGTTTAAAACCATCTGCTAATGATTTTCCATAACCACTGTATTCACCATAGATAAGGATGGATTTCTTTTTCATATATAAGTTATTTTTAATTTTTTTATGTTATGCGATAAAATTATTAAAGCTACCGCACTGGGTTTACGGCCCCCAGAGCGCCAAAATTTATCTTGAAAAACCCTTATCTTTTTGTAATATAAGAGTTTTATTATATAAGTATACTTTAACAATATGTAAAAAGCCGCACTGAGAGTAGACTCTTCAAACTAGACGGTCAAGTAATAGCTGGGTATTTTAGCATTGATTGAGGATATATAAATACTGGAATAGCGGTTGATTCAGCCAGATCATTCTGAATTACATCGTTAGGCGCTAACAAAAAGAATATGCCACCTATTCTTCAATAGATGGCAGTATATTTTGATACAACAGTTTAATTACTCTATTAAGCTGTTGGTGATTTATTACTAGCGCCCGCTCTCGGCAACCAAATCTCAACCCTCAGCCCGCCTAATGGGCTATCATCAGCTTTAACATGGCCTCTATGTTGGCTTACTGCTGTTTCAACAATGGCTAATCCTAAGCCTGTCCCACCTGATTCACGATCTCTTGCTTCGTCAGTGCGATAAAATGGTCGGAAGATATGTTCTCTATCTTCAGGGCTAACACCTGGGCCATCATCATCAACAATAATGGTGATACCTTGATTTTGTTCAGTAAAGGCAACTTCAATGCGAGAATTTGAATAACGCAGGGCATTACGAACAATATTTTCAAATGCACTCGCCAGAGAATATGGATTGCAGTAAATAGGCCATGCTCCCGGAGGCGTTGTGACTTGCAGTGTCTTATTACTTTGTTCAGCTTCAAATTTAGCGTTATCTAAAATGTCATCCCATAGCTCGTTGGCTTTTACCGTTTCACGTAATAACTCATTTTTATGTTGATTACGAGAAAGTACTAGCAAGTCATTAATCATACCATCAAGGCGCTGAGTTTCTGTTTCGATACGTTCTAGCTCTTTGCTTTCACCACTACGACGACGCAACAATGCACTTGCTAATTGTAAGCGTGTTAATGGTGTGCGAAGCTCGTGAGAAATATCAGAAATCAATCGTTGTTGTGCCTCAACCATGCGTTCGAGGGCACTTATCATCTGATTAAAGCTGGTACCTGCCGCTAAAAACTCTTGAGGACCCGTTTCTAGTTCAGGATGAGGACGTAAATTACCTTTCGCAACATCATCAGCCGCATTCTTAAGTTGTCTTGCTGGTTTTGCTAGGCTCCAAGAAAGCCACACTAATAACGGTGTGCTGATAAGCATGGTAAATATGAGTAGCAATAACGGTTTATCAAATAATAAGTTGATAAAATCAGATTGGGGGCTACTTGATGGACGAACAAGATAAAGCTGGTAATGATCTTCACCATCTCTTACTGAAAATGGCCCTAACATCTCAGAACGGCCATATTTTTTCTTTTTAGGGTGATCGGCGTTATCAGATTGACCAATAAAATTTCTGACAACCTGCATCTCATTACGTTGAGCGCCGATAATGCGTCCTTCACTGGTTACGATAATTAAACGCTGACCAGGTGGTGCCCATTTATCAATAGCGCGAATTAATCGACGCCACCAAAGGAGATCGTTTGCGGGATCTTGAGCTAATTCCGCTTCAATATGTTGTTCTAGCATAACACCTTGACGGTATTCACTCTCTAAAAGAGGTGTAAGCTGGCGCGAGTCCAGCTTTGGAACCATCATAACTAGCATAAGAACTAATGCTAGCGTCAGCCAGAATATTGCAAAAATACGCGCTGACAGACTATTTATCATAAAGAATATTTATCAAGTTATTGAAACCATCAGATAACCACGTCCACGTAAAGTCTTGAACCACGGTTGTCCATCTGTTCTTTCTGGTAATTTACGGCGTAAATTGGAAATATGCATATCAATCGCTCTATCAAAAGGTGTTAAGCGCTTACCAAGCACTTCTTGACTTAGATGTTCGCGTGATACGACTTGTCCCAAATGCTGAGCAAGTAGATAAAGCAAAGTAAACTCAGTTCCTGTTAACTCTAGCGGTTCGTCATCAAAACTCGCTTCTTGTCGGCCTGGGTTAAGTTGTAGTTTATCAACCTGTAATGTTGGAGATGTATTGCTATCAGTCTGTTTTTGTTCGCTCCAGTTAGAACGACGTAAAATAGCTCTGATACGAGCAACCAGTTCTCTATCATTAAAAGGTTTTGGTAAATAGTCATCAGCACCAAGTTCTAAACCAAGTACTCGGTCAAGATCACTGCCTCTTGCCGTTAACATGATGACAGGGGTCTGGAAATTTTGGCGTAACTCTTTGAGTGTCTCAATCCCGTTTTTACGTGGCATCATAATATCCAGTAATAACAAGTCGATAGAAGCATCCAAAAGTTTAAGTGCTTGTTCGCCATCAGAGGCGATTACAACATTAAAGCCTTCCATTTCAAGCAGTTCTTTCAATAGCGATGTTAATTCGCGATCGTCATCTACTAATAAGATTTTATGCATTCGTCAATTCCTCCAAGAGAAAAATACGATAATAAATAGCGCGAATCTATGACTTTACGTTCTTTTACACGCTCTGACGCTAGTTTGCAGCCGCAACTGTATAGTAATCCACATAGCAAAGAATTACACATATTTAGGTAGCATTAATTAGGTCGGTATTAATCACCGAGTTTAGGAGTAAGAGCAATGCGTAAAGTAGCAGTAGTTGCATTAGCATCAATGTTTTTAGCAGCTCCGACGGTGGTATTAGCAGAAACCGCAAATACCAATCCGCCTACTGAGCAACAATATAATGGTAATTATCACTGCGGTTATGGCTATGGTATGCATGGCGACCGTGATTATAGAGGTCACCGCGGACAACGTGGCCATATGATGAATAACGGTGGACATATGATGGATCGCAATTATGGCGGATCTCATATGTTTAACGGTATCACATTAACTGAGCAACAACGTACTCAAATGCGCGATTTAATGCGCCAGCATCATCAAGACAGATATAACGGAAACTACCGTCAACGTCATGAGAATATGCATAAATTAGTTACTGCACCTCAATTTGATGAAGCAGCAGTAAGAGCACAAATGCAGGATATGGATAAACAAGCGATTGAGCGCCATGTTGAAATGGCGAAAGTCCATAATCAGATGTATCAGTTATTAACCCCAGAACAGAAAGCGCAGTTGGAAAAGAATTACCAACAGCAAATGTCAGATTTTGACCAACAAGGTCAGCAGAATTAGTAATGAAGTAAGTAAGAGTGTAGTGCAGCAGTACCTAGTTAGAGAGTAAGTAGCAACAACGAAGTTTTTTCCTTGCCATAGACACCATCCCTGTCTTTTGCAGCCCCTCTGGAGAGGGGCTTTTTTTTGCCCAAAATCTACAACAACGCTTCTGGCGATTCAGGTAAAATCTGTCCACCATCGACGATAATTGTCTGGCCTGTAATATATTTTGCTTCATTTGAGGCAAAGAAGGCGGCGGCGTAGCCGATATCTTCTGGCTCACCTAAAGTATGTGTTGGGATAGAAGCCTTCATCTGATTTAAATATGCTTCACCTTGGGCTTGTAAGCCTTCAGTGAGGATATTTCCCGGCATCACGGCATTAATGGTAATACCATGACGAGCATATTCTAATGCTGCGCTACGCATAAAGCCAAGTTGTCCTGCTTTACTTGCGCCGTAGTGGCTCCAACCTGGATAGCCTGTGATTGCTCCTGTAATGGATGAGGTGATAATCACGCGACCTTGTTTTTGTTTCTCCATTACACGAAGAGCTGCTTTCACTAAAAAGAACATACCTTTCAAATTAACTGTATGCATTTTATCCCAATCAGCTTCGGTCATCTCTTTAATCGTTGCTTGAGGGAAAATGCCAGTATTGGAACAAAGAATATCAAGTTTGCCATATTCTTTTACGACATCATCAACCACTTTTTCACAGGCGGATTGCTGAGTGACATCAAGGTGCATAAAACCGACATTTAATTCTTGTTTTGTTTTATTGCCAGCAACATCATCAATATCCGCAATAATCACCTTAGCTCCACTCTTTTTTAGAGCGATGACAATACCTTTACCAATGCCTTTTGCACCACCTGAAACCAAAGCGATTTTACCCGTTAAATCAAACATAAAACCTCCTATTAAGTGTGAGTTCTACTGTATCAGTCTAGGTTGAAAAGCGGTAAATCACCCAGAGAACTTTGTTGTGGGTCACAAATGTACCTTAGATAATTATTTTCGTTGAATGGATGTCATCACGAAATAGAGAGATAAACGTCAGATAGAATGCTGTACTAGAGAAAAACTGAATATTTATCAAAATATGCCGATGCTATTTTTTAGCATAAATAGCGTTTTTTTGAGGTGAATGCAAAAAGGCAGTAAAGTGTCTGTATAAAAAGTGTTAACTTATTAGTGAAACACATTTGAGATAAGCTAGTCTAAACTTTATACAGACTGTCTGATTAGTTTAATGCGCATCAAGTTTATGAAAAAAAATGTACGATAATGATGAACTGGTAAAAAATATGCGTACAATGGTATTGTTGAATCAATTCAGCATTTGCGATATCGGAAAATAACACCAGATAAGCCGATATTGAAATAAAAAGTTATTCCAACAATTTTGCAATAATTACATCGAATAAGAATCAGAGGTAATCATGGTCAATGGGATCAAAAGAATTGGGGTTTTAACAAGTGGTGGTGATGCACCCGGAATGAATGCCGCGATCCGTGGTGTTGTTCGTGCCGCACTAAGTGAAGGTTTAGAGGTTTATGGGATTTTTGATGGCTATATGGGGCTATATGAAAATCGCATGAAAAAACTCGACCGTTTTAGCGTGTCAGATATGATCAACCGTGGTGGTACATTCCTTGGTTCTGCTCGTTTCCCTGAATTCCGTGAAGACAATGTGCGTGCTGTTGCCATCGATAACATGAAACAAAATGAGCTTGATGCTTTAGTTGTTATTGGCGGTGATGGTTCTTATTTAGGTGCGAAAAAATTAACGGAAGCTGGTTTTCCTTGTATCGGTTTACCCGGCACAATCGATAATGACGTAGCAGGTACTGACTACACCATTGGTTATTTCACGGCGTTAGAAACGGCAGTTGAAGCAATCGACCGTTTACGTGATACTTCAACGTCTCACAAACGTATCTCTATTGTAGAAGTGATGGGCCGTTATTGTGGCGACTTAACTTTATCTGCGGCAATCGCAGGTGGATGTGAATTTGTTGTTCTACCTGAGGCAGAATTACCGTTTAATCGCGATGAGCTGCTGGCGGAAATCAAAGCGGGTATTGAGCGTGGTAAACGCCACGCAATCGTCGCAATCACAGAACACGTTTGTGATGTGCATGAATTAGCTCGTTTTATTGAAGCTGAAACTAAACATGAAACACGTGCAACAGTATTAGGTCATATTCAACGTGGTGGTTCCCCTGTTGCTTACGATCGTATTTTAGCCTCACGTATGGGTGCTTATTCTGTACAACTGCTATTAGAAGGTTACGGCGGTCGTTGTGTTGGTATTCAAAATGAAAAACTGGTTCACCATGATATTATTGATGCGGTTATGAATATGAAACGTGTCTTTAAAGCTGATTGGTATGAAACAGCGAAAAAACTCTATTAATCAATAGTGTTATCGTAATACCCTAGCCTTTCTGAGTACTATCCTTATTCGTGAACTACTCTGATACATGTTGTCTCCGTGTCAGAGTAGTTTCTCGAGTGAAAACATTTCATTTAATAATCTTATTCTCCATCAACATTGCCTAACATCCCTTGTATAGATAGTTATATTCCTGTTGTGTATATCAATCGGCTTTTTGTTATTTCATCGTTATAAAACTTTCTGTCAGCCTAGCTAAATATTTAACGATAGGGGATGGAGAGATATGTTTAAACAATGGGGTTTATTATCAACGACTTTAGTCGCATTGCTTTTTTCTAATAATTTATGGGCTAAAGATATTCAGTTATTAAATGTTTCTTATGATCCGACAAGGGAGCTTTATCAACAGTATAACCAAGCGTTTAGTCAATATTGGGAACAGAAAACGGGAGATAGAGTTACTATTCGTCAATCGCATGGTGGATCAGGAAAACAAGCCACGTCGGTTATTAATGGTATTGAGGCTGATGTTGTGACATTAGCTCTTGCCTATGATATTGATGCGATTGCACAAAGAGGAAGTATTGATAAGCAATGGATAACACGACTACCTGATAACTCCGCTCCTTACACTTCAACGATTGTTTTTCTGGTGAGAAAAGGAAATCCTAAGCAGATAACGGATTGGAATTCACTGATAAACCCAGGTATTTCCATTATTACACCTAACCCTAAAACTTCTGGTGGTGCAAGATGGAACTATCTTGCCGCTTGGGGATATGGGTTAAAAGCTAATCATCAAGATAGCGAAAAAGCAAAAGCATTCGTGAAAGCACTTTATCAGCAAGTTGAAGTGTTAGATTCAGGAGCGCGAGGTGCAACCAATACATTTGTTGAGCGGGGTATTGGTGATGTATTGATTGCATGGGAAAACGAGGCATTATTGGCAATTAATGAATTAGGTGCTGATAAGTTTGAGATTATTACACCTTCGGTTTCTATTCTTGCAGAGCCTACGGTATCTGTAGTGGATAAAATTGTCGATAAACGAGGAACACGAGAAATTGCCACAGCGTATTTAGACTATCTTTACTCACCACAGGGACAAGAGATTGCAGCAAAAAACTATTATCGCCCTAGAGATAAAGTGATTGCTGAAAAATACCAGAACAGTTTCCCAAAACTCGAACTATTTACGATTGATGAGGTTTTTGGTGATTGGCAATCAGCACAGAAAATACATTTTGCGACAGGTGGTGTGTTTGATGAAATAAGTCGTCGTTGATGTGTCATAAAGCAAAAACAAAAAAATCACCTTCTGGTTTTATATTCAGCAAGGTGATTTTCTTTATTTTTTATCCATTAAAGGCGTAAGCCTGAAAGATAAAAATTATTTTTTCGCTTTCGCTTGTGCTGCTGCTTTAACGATAACGGCAAATGCATCAGCTTTCAGTGAAGCGCCACCGACTAATGCGCCATCAATGTCTGGTTGACCAAACAGTTCAGCTGCATTTTTATCGTTAACAGAACCACCATATTGGATGATAACTTGTTCAGCGATAGCGGCATCTTTCTTCGCGATATGATCACGAATAAATTTATGGACAGCTTGCGCTTGTGCTGGAGTTGCAGATTTACCGGTACCGATAGCCCAGATTGGTTCATAAGCAATAACCGCATCTTTAAATGCAGCTGCACCATGAGCATTTAAAACAGCATCGATTTGGCGAGCACAGACTTCTTGTGTTTTACCCGCTTCGTTTTCTGCTTCGGTTTCACCAATACATAATACTGGTGTTAAACCTAGCTCTTTTAACACGCCGAATTTTTGAGCGATAAACTCGTCAGATTCTTTATGATAAGTACGACGCTCAGAGTGACCAATGATAACGTATTTAACATCAACGTTTTTCAGCATTTCTGCTGAAGTTTCACCAGTAAAAGCGCCCGATAAGTTAACACCTGTATCTTGAGCACCTAATGCAATACGGCTTCCACCAATCTCATGGCGTGCTTGGCATAGGTAAACTGCGGGTGGTGCGATAGCAACATCACAACCTGCAACACCGCTAACTTCTTTACGTAGTGCAGCGATTAATTCATGAACCATATGAATGCTGCCGTTGAGTTTCCAGTTACCCATGACTAATGGATGGCGCATAACTTTTCCTCCAACCGAGTGGTTTAAATTTAGTTTGCTAATAAACATGAATTTTGTTGATACACAACAGTATAGAGAACAATGAATAGAATAGCTTTGTTTTTTATCACGGAATAGCTGAAACGATCTTGCTGTTTAAAGAAAGCTTAATCGGTTCAATAGCAAAGGTTGTTAATTGTTCACCTTCATGCGCAATAATATAGCGGATTGCGCCAACATTATGGCTTACATAAGCCGGAGTTTGGTTTTTAAATGCAAACAAATCGAGAACTTCTTGAATTTGTGTAGGCGTTATTGAAGGGTCAAATTGAGCGATCAAAGTCATAATATATTGTGTGGTGAACTCACGGTTCATTTTTTCTAATTCAGGTGAGTCTGGTGTGTGGATAAGCGTCAGTTGTAGGCTTTTAATTTTTTCACTACCACGTTCTAATATTGCTGAAGAGTAAAGATAAGGTGTAATACGAGTTGCGGCTCTGACAAGCGGAATGGCAATATCGTGATTAGTGATAATTTTATATTCATTAAGCGAGAGCAATGGATTTTGTTGGTTGAATTTTGCTCGTAGCTCTGGGATCGTTATCTCAAAAACGGGGGCATCCTGTTTAAGATAGGCGATATCATCTTTAGTGGGCTGTTTTTGTGCGACAGATATCCCTGTTGCAAAAACAGTAGTTGGCAAACAAAGAGCAATGCTTATGATTATCAGGTATAACGTAGAAAGTGTACTTTCTTTTATCATCTGTCCTCCGTTTGTCAGTGCTGTTATTGGCTAGTCTGTATTATTTGATACTAAATGGACAGTGTAATTCACACATTAAGTAAATTATTGAGAATTTATGACCTTACAACATTGGGCATTTTCATTCAAAGGGCGAATTGGACGTCGTGATTTCTGGGCAGGTTTAGGTGCTTGTTTTGCTCTTTTTTTAGGCCTTTTTATTATCAATGATATGATTTATCCATTACCTGCCATTGTAACGTGGGTATTGATCTTCTTTATTCTGTATCCTTTGTGTGCGATTTTTACTAAAAGACTCCATGATAGAAATAAAAGAGGAATATGGCTTTTATTGCTTTTACTTGCCGTGATGCTAGGACTGGCTGATACAAGTAGTTTAGAACCTTTTTGGCAGTGGGCGATGGGGCGTTTTCTTCCTTCCTTTATTGGGATGATTATGTTGCTTGATTGTGGCGTATTTATTGGCAATCAAAGTGAAAACTACTTTGGTAAACACACAGAGCAAGTGAATTACCGTCGCTGGCGCTAATCCTTTTTATTAAAATAAATCAGATAAGGGCAAAAGAGAAAATTGCCCTTATTTATTCTTCTGTTCATATTACCAATATTGTTCACTGGTGATATGCCCTGGTTTACGTCGTAAGTGTTTACGCATTTCTCGTTGTTCTTTTAATAGCTGTTGGGTATCTCTTACCATTTGTGGGTTACCACATAACATAATATGGCTCTCTTCTGGAGAAATGATTAAGCCTACCGTTTTTTCTAAGGCACCACTTTCAATTAATGCAGGGATACGACCTGTTAATGAGCCAATATGATTTTCACGGCTAACAATAGTTTGAATACGTAATTTCCCTTGGTAACGCTCAACGAGTTTTTCCATTAAAGGGAGATAACTTAAGTCATTAGCATATCGAACTGCATGAACAAGAACGATATTTTCAAATCTATCCAGATCTTGGCCTAATTGTAAAATTGATAAAAAAGGCCCTATGGCTGTTCCTGTAGAAAGCATCCAAAGTGTATTGGCACTAGGAACTTCTTCTAATACAAAAAAGCCACTAGCTTGTTCTGTGACAAGTAATTCATCCCCTATTTCTAGAGCACTTAATTTAGGGCTTAATTTTCCTTCGGGTACAGTCACCAGATAAAATTCTAAGTTAGGATCATTCGGCGCATTCACATAAGAATAGGCGCGTTGCACTCGTTCGCCATCAATATCTAATGCTAATTTTGCAAATTGTCCCGCTGTAAATTTATCAACTGGGGCATTTACAACAAGACTTATTAACGTGTCAGTCCAGCGATTAACTTGGATAACTTTTCCATTCACCCAATTTGCCATAGAGGTTATCTCCTTACGATAAACGCGTTTATGTCGCTTATTCATTCTAAATAGGAAGCGATTTTTTATTTATCAAGATGATGTGGTGATGTTATTTATCTGAAATTTTGTCAATGAATGACACAATATGTACATTTATATTGACAATTATGGTGTTTTTCTCTGACATTAGGCGGTGTACAAAAATTGCTGACTATCTCGCAAATTTCTACAAATTTGTTAACTTAGTCTCATTCTTAAAAGGTGTATATTTTGCAGAGTTTATTTTTATAAATTCTCTGTAGTGTACGCCTGTCCGTTAATTTATTTATTTGAAATTCCTGAGCAAAGAAAAGAAATGAGAAAGTTAGAGCATGCAAATCTATTATTATTGATAATTGCACTGGTTGCTGTGGGTCAAATGACGCAAACCATCTATGTTCCAGTGATTGCGGATATGGCGGTTTATTTTGGTGAACCGACAGGTGCTGTACAGCAAGTAATGGGTGCTTATCTTTTTTCTTATGGTTTTTCACAGCTCATTTATGGGCCTATCTCCGATAAAGTAGGGCGTCGCCCTGTTATTTTAGTCGGAATGACGATTTTTTGTTTATCAACACTGGTAGCGATTTTCTCACAAAATTTAACCACGCTGGTTATTGCAAGTACCTTACAAGGGATGGGAACAGGTGTGGCCGGTGTCATGACACGTACTCAACCTCGTGATTTATATACAGGTACGGCATTACGTTACGCCAATAGTTTGTTAAACATGGGGGTTTTAGTTAGCCCATTATTAGCGCCGATGATTGGTGGTGTTGTCGCTCACTTCTTTGGCTGGCATGCGTGTTATATCTTCTTATTATTATTGGGAAGTAGTGTTCTTTTTTGTATGTATCGTTGGATGCCCGAAACTCGCCCAGTACAAGTTGAGAAACGTAAAATGCTGTCCTCATTTTACTTGCTGCTTTCCAATAGTACCTTCAGTGCATTTTTGATTATGCTAATTTGTGCATTATCAGGTATTGCGGTTTTTGAGGCATCAAGCGGTGTCTTAATGGGCGGAGTATTAGGCTTAAATAGTATTACTATCAGTATATTATTTATTTTACCGATCCCTGCCGCATTCTTTGGGGCTTGGTATGCTGGTCGTGAAGGTAAAACCTTTGTGCAATTGATGTGGCACTCTGTTTTTTGTTGTTTATCAGCCGGTATTTTAATGTGGCTCCCCGGTTGGCTAAATATCATTAATATTTGGACTCTTCTGGTACCTGCCGCACTATTTTTCTTTGGTGCTGGTATGTTATTTCCATTAGCAACAACGGGTGCAATGGAGCCATTTCCGTATTTAGCAGGCTCTGCGGGTGCTCTGGTGGGTGGATTACAAAATGTAGGATCAGGTGTTGCAACATGGTTTTCAGCCTTGTTACCACAACACAATCAATTTAGCTTAGGTATGATTATGTTTGCTATGTCAGTGGCCATTATGCTTTGTTGGCTTCCTTTGGCTCACCGTTTTAGCCATGAAGAACATACTATTTAGATCATTAGCGTAGTAAATTAAATAAAAAATGCCGAGAATAGAATTTCTCGGCATTTTGGTTTTGTAGCCTAGGCTACTTCTCTCTCAACTTTTAAATTATTAACCGCGATCTTCCCATTCTTGTGCTCGGGCAACGGCTTTTTTCCAACCATTGTAACGATAGTTACGTTCAGTGGTTTCAATACCAGGGCGGAATTCTTTATCAATCGCCGCTTTATTTTTAACTTCTTCTAAATCATTCCAGAAACCAATAGCAAGACCCGCAAGGAATGCTGCACCTAATGCTGTACTTTCACGGACAACAGGACGTTCAACACGAGTGCCTAAAATATCGGACTGGAATTGCATCAAGAAGTTATTGGCAACCGCACCACCATCAACACGCAATGATTGTAAACGTGCACCGGAATCGGCTTGCATTGCATCTAAAACATCACGTGTTTGGTAAGCGATAGATTCTAAGGTTGCACGAATAATATGATTACGGTTAGCACCACGGGTTAAACCAAAAATAGCACCGCGGGCATACGGATCCCAATATGGTGCGCCTAAGCCGGTAAAGGCAGGAACAACATAGACACCATTAGTGTCGTTAACTTTAGTTGCAAAGTATTCAGAGTCGGTTGCTTCATCAATGAGTTTTAACTCATCACGTAACCATTGAATGGATGCACCACCAACGAATACGGCACCTTCTAAGGCATAGTTCACTTCGCCACGAGGGCCACAGCAGATAGTTGTTAACAAACCATGATTAGAGCGAACAGCTTCTGTACCTGTATTCATCAGTAAGAAGCAGCCTGTACCATAGGTATTTTTCGCCATACCACTTTGTACGCAAAGTTGACCATAAAGTGCAGCTTGTTGGTCACCTGCCATACCCGCGATAGGAATACGAGTACCCCCTTTACCACCAATGTTGGTTTGGCCATAAACTTCTGAAGATGGCACCACTTTTGGTAACATATTGCGGGGAATATCCAGCAGATCGAGGATTTTCTGATCCCAATCTAAAGAGTGAATGTTAAATAACATAGTACGTGAAGCGTTAGTGAAATCGGTAACGTGAACACGGCCTTGTGTCATTTTCCAAACTAACCAAGTGTCGACAGTACCAAATAACAATTCACCATTTTCTGCTTTTTCACGCGCACCTTCGACGTTGTCGAGGATCCACTTTAATTTTGTACCAGAGAAATAAGGGTCAACCATTAAACCTGTGTTTTGACGAATATATTCTTCAACACCTTCTTTATCTTTTAAGCGGGTACAGAAATCGGCAGTACGACGACATTGCCATACAATTGCGTTATAAACAGGTTTACCCGTTTCTTTATCCCATACAATGGTAGTTTCACGTTGGTTTGTGATACCAATACCCGCTACATGATCAGATGGAATATCTGCTTTTGCTAATACTTCAACTAAGGTTGCACTTTGTGTTGCCCAAATTTCCATTGGATCATGTTCAACCCAGCCTGGCTTAGGATAAATTTGAGTGAATTCGCGTTGTGAGATACTGACGATATTTGCATCGTGATCAATAACTACGGCACGTGAGCTGGTTGTACCCTGATCAAGTGCAACAATGTATTTTTTTTCGCTTGATGTATTTGTTTCTGTTGTCATGTTAGTAACCTGTTCTGATAATCAACAATCTTGCTCTAAGTATTATTTATCGTCTTCAATTTTGCAGGTATCGCAAGGTAAGTGACGGCCAATTAATTTACGGTAAGCCAATGCACCCAAGATACCACCGATAAATGGAGCAATCATTGGAACTAAGAAATAAGGAATATCACGTCCACCAGTCAGTGCAATATCACCCCAGCCAGCAAAGTACGCAACCAGTTTCGGACCAAAGTCACGGGCAGGGTTTAGGGCGAATCCGGTTAATGGACCAAATGCACCACCAATAACAGCGATTAAAATACCGATTAATAGAGGGGCCAGAGGACCTTTAGGAACCCCGTTACCGTCATCAGTAAGTGCTAAAATTAAGCCAACTAAGATAACGGCGATAATGATTTCAACAACAAAGGCTTGTGCAACAGAAATTTGAGCTGCGGGATAAGTAGAGAATACACCGGCAGTGAAGAGACTTTCTTGTGAGCCTCTGACAATGCCATTAACTTGTTCGTAGTCGAGAAAAACGCTGTAGTACATAAAGTAAACAACAGCGGCAGCAAAGAAGCCACCTAGCATTTGTGCAATAATATAAGGAACAACTTTTCTGCGCTCAAAGCAGGCAAACAACCAAAATGCAACGGTAACAGCAGGGTTCAGGTGAGCACCAGATGTGCCCGCGGTAAGATAAACGGCTAAGGCAACACCCAGCCCCCAGATAATACTTATCTCCCAAAGACCTAGCTGAGCACCAGCGATACGTGCTGCTGCAACACAACCAAGGCCGAAGAAGACTAGCAATGCGGTTCCGATAAACTCAGAAAGACATTGACCTGTAAGAGAGGTTTTCGTCTGGCTCATATATTCTATCCTGAAAGAGGGTTATTTATTGTTAGTATTCTTTTCGAATTGAAAAGATAACTGTAAATTTATCGTTAATGAGCGTAAACGAGAATAAGCGAAATTGAAATTTGTGTGTCTCATCAAGAAAATGAGTGAAAACGCTCTTAATTAGTGACTTGTTCGACATTTGTAATGTGATCTGACCAGTATTTTTGATAAATTGAAAAAAGAATGTAATTCCACGGAAGATGCTAGACAGTTGTTGATAGGCTACTTACAATCGGAAGTATCGATTATATGGGGGATTACAGTATGTCATTTGAAGTTTTCGAAAAGTTAGAATCAAAAGTACAACAAGCTATTGATACCATCACGTTATTACAGATGGAAATTGAAGAGCTAAAAGAAAAAAATGATGCGCTGAACCAAGAAGTTCAAGCAACTAAAGGATCGCAAGAAGCGCTTGTTCGTGAAAACGAAGAACTGAAACAAGAGCAATCAAGCTGGCAAGAGCGTTTACGCGCCCTGTTAGGCAAAATGGAAGATGTACAATAATTGTCTTTGTTTTGTCTCTGAAGCCTAAAAACAAAAGCCACCAGACGGTGGCTTTTGTATCTTAATTCATAAGAAAGCAGATAAAAGTAAAATTATTCTTCAATTAAATCTTCATCTAAGCCTAAAGGCTCTTCTGATAAGATGATCCCTGTGTTATCGGCATAAAGATAATCACCAGAGAAGAACGTAACACCGCCAAAATTGACACGGATATCACTTTCACCAATACCTTCACTCGGGCAACCTGCGGGTATTGCCGCCATGGCTTGAATACCTAAATCAAGCTCTGATAATGCGTCAACTTGACGCACTGCACCGTAAACCACAATACCTTCCCATTCATTAGAAACGGCGAGTTGTGCGAGTTCAGCATCAATTAAGGCTTTACGTACAGAGCCACCGCCATCGACTAAGAGAATACGGCCTTTGCCATTTTCTTCAAGTAAGTCATAAAGCAGGCCATTATCCTCAAAACATTTTACGGTGATGATTTGCCCACTAAAGGCACTTTGACCACCAAAGTTTGAGAAAAGCGGTTCTACGACATTGATATCTTCTTGATAGATATCACAGAGTTCAGAAGTATCATATTTCATAGGAGATTACGTCAGGTTGCCACAGGAAGAGCCAGTATATCCCTTAACAGGGGCTGTTGGCAAAAGACTCACTGAAAATTCAGTGAGTCAAATCAACAATCGGGCTAAATTATTCTAAAACTAAACCTAAAGAGAAGAGCACGTTAGTGAGTAGTGCTGCTTTTACCATATGTTCAAGTAAAGGGCGCATCGCTTCGCCAGAATGATCGGCATTAACACGTTTAATATGCAATAAAAGCATTGGTGTTGCGAGTAAGAATAGCCATGCTGTCCAGCGGTGCATATATAGAAGCGAGAAGATAATTAAGCAAGCAATAGAGAGAAAAATGACGCAGGTATGGTAAGTTCGTGAGCCAGCAGGGCCTAAGCGAACGGCCAATGTATTCTTACCCGCTTGGATATCACTTTCTAAATCGCGCATATTATTAATGTTTAGAACGGCGACAGACAGTAAACCACAGGCTGTAGCTGGAAGTAGGGTGACAATATCGAAGGTGTTAGATTGTAAGTAATAAGTTCCGATGACACTTAACCAACCAAAGAATATTAAGACAGAAATATCACCTAATCCCATATAGCCATAAGGACGTCGGCCTACGGTATAGGTAATGGCTGCGACAATGGCGAGTAATCCCATCACTAAGAAGCCAATAGCGTCTTCTGGCTTTTTACAGGCGACAATAATCAGTGCAATACCACAGATACAGGAAATAATAACATTAAGGATCAGTGCTTTTTTCATTTGAGCTGCTGTTATTACGCCTTTTTGCATTCCACGAAGTGGCCCTAAACGCTCTTCTGTATCAGTGCCTTTTACTGCATCACCGTAGTCATTAGCAAGGTTTGATAGAATTTGTAATGTACCCGCTGTCAAAATAGCAAGTAGTGCAATAGGTAGCTCAAAATGCCCCATCCAATACGCTAATGCGGAACCGGTCACAATGGCAATTAACCCTAAAGGCAGTGTTTTGGGTCGTAAACTTTCAAGCCAGGCTTGAGTCCGGCTAGTGGAATTTAGAGAGCTCATGCTGAAATTCGATACTCATGTTCGTTGTTATTATAAAAATAAGAATGGGAGGCAAGCCTCCCACGTAAATATTGCTGATAAGGATCGCACAAGTTGATTATAAAATAAATCGACTCAGATCTTCATCTGCTACAAGCTCATCCAGATGCTGTTTCACATATTCTGCATCAATCAATATAGATTGACCTTGTCGTTCGCTTGCATCGTAGGATATTTCTTCCATTAAGCGTTCTAAAACAGTATGTAAACGACGAGCACCGATGTTTTCGGTCGTTTCATTTACACGCCATGCTGATTCAGCAATTTTGCGAATACCGTCTTCAGTAAAGCTAATAGAAACCCCTTCGGTTGCCATTAAAGCCTCATACTGTTTTGTTAACGATGCATTAGGCTCAGTAAGAATACGCTCAAAATCTTCTGCTGTCAGCGCTTGAAGTTCAACGCGAATTGGCAGACGTCCTTGCAACTCAGGAATTAAATCAGAAGGACTGGAAACTTGGAAAGCACCTGACGCAATAAACAGGATATGGTCTGTTTTTACCATACCGTGTTTTGTTGAAACTGTACAACCTTCAACCAGTGGTAAGAGGTCACGTTGTACACCCTCACGAGAAACGTCAGGGCCAGAACTTTGACCGCCACGTTTACAGATTTTGTCTACTTCATCAATAAAGACAATACCGTGTTGTTCTACTGCATCAATAGCTTGTTGTTTAAGCTCTTCAGGATTAACTAATTTAGCGGCTTCTTCTTCAACAATCAGCTTAAACGCATCTTTGATTTTCATCTTACGTGCTTTTTGTTTCTGCCCAGCTAAATTTTGGAACATAGATTGTAATTGATTTGTCATCTCTTCCATTCCTGGAGGAGCCATGATTTCAACACCCATTGGTGTTGCAGATAATTCAATTTCAATCTCTTTATCGTCTAATTGACCTTCGCGTAATTTTTTACGGAAAGATTGACGAGCGGCTGAAGGTTCAGAGGCTTGCTCTGTGACACCCCAGTTATTTTTTGCAGGTGGAATAAGTGCATCAAGAATGCGTTCCTCAGCCATTTCCTCAGCACGGAAACGATTTTTATCAATCGCTTGGCTACGCACCATTTTGACCGCAGAGTCGGTTAAGTCGCGAATAATAGAATCAACTTCTTTACCCACATAACCCACTTCTGTGAATTTAGTTGCTTCTACTTTGATGAAAGGTGCATTGGCTAATTTTGCTAAACGACGTGCAATTTCAGTTTTACCCACACCAGTAGGGCCAATCATCAGAATATTTTTAGGTGTTACTTCATGGCGCAGCGCTTCGTCGAGCTGCATACGACGCCAGCGGTTACGTAGGGCAATTGCCACAGCACGTTTCGCTTTATCTTGACCAATAATAAATCTATCAAGTTCGCTGGCTATTTCGCGAGGAGTCATTTCAGACATGCTCTCAAATCCTTACTCTTTTGAAGAGAGTTCTTCAAAGTTGACATTATGGTTAGTGTAAATACAGATATCTCCAGCGATACTCAGCGCTTTTTCAGCGATTTCGCGTGCAGAAAGTTCAGTATTTTCTAGCATAGCTCTTGCCGCTGCTTGTGCATAAGGGCCACCAGAACCGATAGCAATTAAATCGTTTTCTGGTTGAACAACATCACCATTACCCGTGATGATAAGGGATGTGTTTTCATCCGCAACAGCAAGTAGCGCTTCTAATTTGCGCAGCATTCTATCTGTACGCCAATCTTTTGCGAGCTCTACCGCAGCTTTGGTTAAATGCCCTTGGTGAAGTTCTAATTTGCGTTCAAACAGTTCAAAAAGAGTAAAAGCATCAGCAGTGCCGCCAGCAAATCCCGCAATGACTTTGTCGTTATAAAGACGGCGTACTTTGCGAACATTGCCTTTCATGACGGTATTACCCATCGTCGCCTGTCCATCACCACCGATTACAACTTGGCCCTTACGGCGAACACTTACGATTGTAGTCATGAGTCAGCCCCTGGTTTAATCAATAAAAATGAGACGGGAAGTAGCTATATTTGAAATATAGCACTGCCCGTTATGTGAATTAGAATTATAGGTGGGGGAGAAAATTTATTTTTCAACCCCCAGAAGAGCGAAGAATACAACCTGATACGCCAGCACCGGCGGCTTGTCTATTTACTGAATTGGCTTGTTCTTTACTGTAAGGGCCTGATAATACGCGTATCCATCCATCATTGCCTTTTGTTACTCGACTTTCAACGCCAGAAAAAGCCAGTGTTGCTCTTACTGATTCAGCTTGCTCTGTATTTTTAAATGAGCCACATTGCACTAAAAATTTTGCTTCAATAACAGCCGGTTTAGGCGGTGTAACAACAGTAGGTGCAGGCGCTTGCTCTGGTTGAGCCTGTGTTGGTTGTTGAACAACAGAAGGCTGGGGTGTTGCTGGTGGTGTTACTACCACTTGCGAGCGCGGAACTTCCCCATTGTAAGGGACTTCGGGTAACTGAACAGCAGGTTGACGTTTATCTGCTTCAATTTGTTGTAAAAATCTCAGTTGCTCAGGTGAAAGTGTTGCTTTCGGATTAATCTGGCTACCTGAAGAGGGCGATTCGGGCAATAGAGGTGTGCCCACCTGACGATTTTCCAGTTCTTTAATGTACTGCCAACGCTCTTGCGGTTTAGGCGGTAAACTATTCGCTGGATGCTGCCCAGTGATTGCCGGTTCTGTTTCTACGGCTTCTTTTTTATTATGCGTAATAAAATAGAGGCCGCCGATAAACAGCGCCACAATTGCGATTGCCGTGATAAGTGTTGTTAAAGGCAACCCTTTAGCAGCCTTTTTACTTTTACTTTTCGTTGTTTTTTTGCGACGAGCAGATGTCTGCCCTCGTCCCACATAGTCTCGTTGTGCCACAGTTCGATTCGCTGATAATTAAAGGAATTGGTATCACGAACGATATGTTACTTAACATAGTGTGTTTTGCCTAGCTTTTAAGCTGACAGACACTATCTCTTATAATTAGCTCGCAATCTAATAAACGAGAACCAGGTGCAACAGGCCTACCTTGTAATTGATCGAGCAATAACAACATAGATTGACGTCCAATTTCATAACGAGGTTGTTCCATCGTAGTTAGTGCGGGTTCGCTATAACGTGTGATATCAAGATTATCAAAACCAATTACAGAGAGATCTCTTGGTAGTTCCAATCCTAATTTTTTAGCCTGCCACATCACACCAATTGCCATAATATCGCTATGGCAAAATACGGCTGTCGGTGGTTCAGGTAAAGAAATTAGCTTTTTCAGACTTTCTGCACCGCTTTCATGGGTAAAATCACCACGAATAATATAATCCTCACGTAAAGGTACACCTGTTCTACGCATTGCTTGAATATAGCCTTGCAAACGATAACGGCATAAAGGCATATCTTCAGGACCTGTAATACAAGCAATACGCTTATGCCCCATTTGTTGTAAATAGTGCGTTGCTCTAAAAGATGCAGTGAGATTATCGATATGGACAGTAGGTAATTCGAGCTCAGGCGCAAATTCATTCGCCATAATCATTGGAGGTAAATTTTTCTGCTCTTCTTTGGAAACATCAAAAGGAATATGTGAACCAAGAAGTAACATACCATCAATTTGTTTGGTGATAATGAGATTAATAAATGCATTTTCGTGTTTTTGCTGATGTTTACAATCACCAATAAGAACGAGATAACCATGTTGTGCCGCAGTTTCTTCAATGCCACACACAACATCAGTAAAAAAAGGATCACTGATGTTAGGGACGATCACAAGGATCGTTTTTGACTCATTGCGCTTAAGATTTTTTGACAGGTTATGTGGGTAATAGCCCACGTCAAGAACAGCCTGTTCAACTTTCTGACGGGTTTGTGAGGATACTTTTTCCGGATTCATTAAAGTACGTGACACGGTTGCTGTGGACACGCCGGCTGCAAGGGCAACATCTTTCATTGTTGCTTGCGTATTATCTTTATTATTCTGTTGCAAACCCCATACCTCCCTTTTGGATGGTTTAGTTAAACGATTGCTTTTTTATTTGCAAAAAAACCGCCGGTGTTCAAAAAAAGATTTTATCGACGGTTTTAATTCGAGAAATATTCTAAATTGTTATTCTACCCGCTTTTTAAATAGATACTGTTACCTAGTTTGCATAAAAAGTGTGATACCAATCGTTTTTATGAGTTAGTTCGCAAAATTGATAAATAGTCTTGAACTGTAACTAGTATTTAATCAGAATTTTATTATCAACATAAAGATGGCTAAAATATATTCAAATAGATATAAATAGACGATCAACAATCTGTTGGGTCAACATCAATATTCCATTTTACTTTCTTACTTTCAGGTAAAGCCACAATTTGAGGATAAGTGACAGACATTAATTTTTGTAAATAGCCCCGCGAAGGATGTTGTAGTAATAATTGCCAACGATAGTTCCCTCCACGTTTAGCTTGAATAGCAGGAACAGGCCCCATAACCCATAAATGGGGATCTCGCATTGGGTGCTGTTCAAAAAACTGTTTGAGTTGCCGTAAAAATTGAGGCGCACGTTGGTTATTATGATCTTCTGAACGGATCATTATATGGCTGGAATAAGGCGGTAAGAAGGTGGCTTGTCGCTCTTGTAAGGCTTCTTTGGTAAAAGCATCATAGCCTTTCTCTAATAGCGTTAATAAAAGTGGGTGATCAGGTTGGTGAGTTTGTAAATATACGGCGCCTTGCTTACCTGCTCGGCCAGCACGACCTGATACTTGTGTATAAAGCTGGGCAAAGCGTTCGGCCGCGCGAAAATCACTGGAGAACAGAGCGCCATCAACATCTAATAAAGCCACTAAAGTCACATCCGGAAAATGATGCCCTTTGGCTAGCATTTGTGTACCAATAAGAATGCGGGAGCCACCTTGGTAAATATCTTCAAGTTGTTGCTCTAAAGCCCCTTTACGGCTGGTGGTATCCTTATCAATTCGTGTTACAGGCGTATCAGGAAATAACTCACCAATCCCTTGCTCAAGTTGCTCTGTTCCTAACCCTACAGGCATTAAATTAGTTGAACCACATTGTGGGCATTGCGCTGGAATTCGTCGTTGACTATCACATTGATGGCAACGCAACATGCTATGTTTTTGATGTAGTGTGTAATAGTGATCACAGCGAGGACATTCTGCTATCCACCCGCATTCATGGCATAACAATGCGGGTGAAAATCCGCGACGATTTAAAAAGAGCATGGCTTGGTTTCCTGCATTCAGATGCTCTTTTATCGCTTTAATAAGAATAGGAGACAGCCCTGTTGTAAGTGGTTGTCCTTTTAAGTCAATCAAGTGTTCGGTTGCTGGCTTCGCATTGCCTGCTCGTTGGGTGAGTGTTAATTGCTGATATTTCTTTTGTTCAACATTAAAACTGGTCTCAATAGATGGCGTTGCTGTTCCCATCACAATAGGAATATTTTCTTGTTTTGCACGGAATACCGCTAAATCACGAGCATGGTAACGCCAACCATCTTGTTGTTTATAAGAGCCGTCGTGCTCTTCATCGATAATAATAATACCAAGATGTTGAAAAGGAGTCAGAAGTGCTGAACGTGTGCCAATAATAATCGCATTATCACCACGCTTGGCTCGTAACCAAACGGCTAAGCGTTCTGTATCATTTAATCCAGAATGTAAAACATCTACAGGGGCATTAAAACGGGCTTTAAAACGACGAATAGTTTGAGGTGTTAAGCCAATTTCAGGTACTAGAACTAAGGCTTGTTTACCTTGTGCGAGAATTTTTTCTAATACACTTAAATAAACTTCTGTTTTGCCTGAACCAGTGATCCCTAATAATAACCAAGGTGAGAATTGATCAGCTTGAGCCGTAATGGCACCAACCGCGATAGCTTGTTCAGTATTTAATTTAAATCGTTCGCCTTGCACTGCAAAATCATTGTGCCAATGTATGGGGGCCGGTTGTATTGGGCGTAAGTCTGCAAACTCTTTCTTCTTTAGGTTATTGAGTGTTGCCGTGGTGATATCGAATTCATCAAGTTGGTGACGATATAAAGGTGTACGACGAAGTGCTGCTAAGGCTTGTTGTTGTTTTTTCGCCCCTTTTAAACTGTTAAGGTCGAGATTAGCTCCCTCTTCTGTGGCATACCATTGCCATAACGGAGTAAATTCAGCCGGTTTGCCTTGTCGTAATAAAATAGGCATGGCATGAAATAATACTTCTCCTAAAGGGTAGTGATAATATGCGGAAGCCCAATTTAACATATCCCACAGTACACCCGGGAAGAGTGTTTCAGTGTCGAGAATTTCCTCAATAGGTTTTAGCTTTTCGATAGGAAACTCACTATGTGTGCTGAGCCCTTTGACAATGCCAAGAGAACGGCGTTTATTCCCAAAAGGAACAATCACCCGACAGCCAATAACAGGCGCATTGATCTCTTCTGGTAACAGATAATCAAAGGAGGAGAACAGTGGTACAGGTAAAATTACCTGAACTATAGTCATATCAGGGTTTCCGAGTGTTTTAGCGAAAAGGTAGCGTTAAGAATATCACAAAAAGTGTGCAGATTTCATTGCGCGTTTAGTGGATATTCTGTATGATCCGCCCCCTTTGGTAGATAAATTACCAGACACTTAATTTCAATCAACACGACGTGTGGTGTTCGGCTGTGGGCTGAATGGCGACACGGCCTTAGTAGAGGTTTTCCATGCAAAAAGATATCCATCCTAAATACGAAGAAATTACTGCATCTTGTTCTTGCGGTAACGTTATGAAAATCAACTCCACAGCAGGTCACAACCTGAATCTGGACGTTTGTGATAAATGCCACCCATTCTATACTGGTAAACAACGTGATGTTGCAACCGGTGGTCGTGTTGATCTGTTCAACAAACGTTTCAAAATCCCAGGCAGCAAATAAGATATTTGTTGTCACAAGATATCAGCAAAGCCTAATATCTTGCGGACAGTTTGGAATTGAAGAAAAGCCCAAAGTTTTTGCTTTGGGCTTTTTTTATGGGTAAAGCCTTTTCTTTTTAGATAACGGTTTTGGTAGTGACAAGCCAGATTACAACTGATAAGTTATCTATTCACAAATCTATTCATTTATCTATTCATAAAGTAATTAATGCCATGACAATACGCTCTGAAATGATACGAAAAATACTACGTAATGGACCTAGTGCATCAAGGCAACTTACTGATATTATGAATATTAGTCAGCCAACATTGTCACGGGCATTAAATACTCTGAGTGATGATATTGTTCGGATTGGTTCTGGATTTTCTATTCAATATGCTTTACGTGATATTTTCCGTGGGTTCAATTCAGTACCTATTTATCGCATAAATGAAGAAGGTAAAGTTAAGCCTCTAGGTAAACTGACGCCAGTTTTCCCAGAAGGTTTTGTTATGGAGCGGATAGATAATGTGAACCGATATAGTGAAGGTTTGCCGTGGTGGTTATTGGATATGCGTCCCCAAGGATATCTTGGGAGAGCTTATGCTTCTGCTTATTCGTCTGAGCTTGGTTTGCCCCAAAATCCAGATCGTTGGTCTGATACAGATATAATCAGAGCTTTACTGGCTCATGGGCATGATGCTGTGGGAAATTTGTTAATAGGAGAGCAAGCTAGAGATCAATTTCTGGGTATGCAGACACCAAAAATTGTTGAGCGCGCTAAAACTTACCCCACATTAGCACGAGCTGTTAGTTCGGGAGAGGATCCTGGTTCATCCGCAGGTGGGGAACAGCCCAAATTTTGCACCTATACAGAGAAAGGCCATGTTATCGTAAAATTTACGGCTTCCGATGATAACGCAGTTAGTGAGCGTTGGCGTGATCTGCTTCAAGCTGAGCATCTTGCATTAAAAGTGCTTGGAGTTGAAACGGAAGTTTTTGATTTTGAAGGACAACGCTTCCTTGAAATTCCACGATTTGATCGTGTAGGTTCACTAGGTCGCATAGGACTTTTTTCTTTACAGGCACTAGATGCTGAGTTTATAGGAAGGGCAAGAGAGCCTTGGCCTGTGTTAGTTAATGAGCTAATTAAGCAAAAACGTGTTCATCCTGATGCTGCGATTAGCACAGCACGCCGCTGGGCATTTGGTATGTTGATTGGAAATACTGATATGCACCATGGCAATTTATCATTTATCAGTAGCCATGGTCGCCCATATGCGCTTTCACCTGCCTACGATATTTTACCAATGGGATTTGCGCCTAAGTCTGGTGGTGAAATAGTTAATACGCTTCGCCCAGTAACATTACTTGATGGGATCAGCGGTGAAATCTGGCAGGAATGTTTAGAGTTAGCCGAGCAGTTTTATACTTTAGCTAATAGCTGTAATTGTTTTTCCGACAATTTTTCGCCATGCCTTAAAGCATTACGTAGTCATCTTGATGAAGCAAGTTCGCGTATATCTCGCCTAGGATAATGATAAATAGACTTAAAAAATTAAGTTAAGATAATGCATTGCTGTGTTTGACGCAGATAACTGATGGGAAAAATCTTCGATGTATATCTAAATAACCCCCTTCGAGTAAAACCAAGGGGGTTGTCATAATCTGAAGCCCAAAGTTTTTGCTTTGGGCTTTTTTGTTCGTGTTAATCAAGCAATGAGTCAATAAATTGACGCTGATTAATACTCCCAAGTATCGGGATCAACCCCGCGCTGGCGCATTATTTCTTTTGCCTCTTCAGGGATTTCATCGTTACGTTCTTTACGTAAGTCTTCATCATTTGGGAGAGGCTGTCCGGTAAATGCGTGCAAAAATGCTTCACACAATAATTCACTATTGGTTGCATGTTTTAGGTTATTAACCTGACGGCGAGTGCGCTCATCGGTCAAAATTTTCAACACTTTCAACGGAATTGAAACTGTGATTTTCTTAACTTGCTCACTCTTTTTGCCATGCTCAGCGTAAGGGCTGATATATTCACCGTTCCATTCAGCCATGGATTACCTTAATTAATATCATTTAGTTGAAGTCAGAATAGGGTTAACCCGCATTCTGATGGGCAATACCAGTTTATCATGACTTTTCTAAAACCACCGACTCTTCTGACTGAAGGTGAGAGAAAAAGTAATTATCACTGGCGATATCCTTAATTCATGTATTATTCCATTACTTAATCTATCCGTAAAGGAGTTTAGATGTCTAGATGTATTGACGTCTTGGTGTCTAATTAGATATGCTGTTGTCGACTTTCCCACTTATCTCTGTGACAAGGTGCCTGTATGACGAAGAAAACAGCAACAATTGCTATCCATAATGGGCTAAATGAAGACTCACAATTTGGTTGTGTAGTACCGCCTATCTATCTTTCTAGTACCTATAATTTTTTAGAATTTAATCAGCCTCGCGAACATGATTATTCTCGCCGTGGCAATCCCACTCGCGATATGGTGCAAAAAGCATTAGCTGAGCTAGAAGGTGGCGTAGGCGCAGTTGTCACAAGTAGTGGAATGTCAGCAATTCATTTAATTTGCACAGTTTTTCTTAAACCAGGTGATGTCATTGTTGCACCTCATGACTGTTATGGGGGGAGTTATCGTCTGTTTAATAGTCAACAAGAACGTGGCGCTTATCGTGTCATTTTTGTTGATCAAAATGATGATGTCGCATTACAACAAGCTTTAGCTCACAAGCCTAAAATTGTTTTTATTGAGACTCCTAGCAACCCATTACTGAGAATAACGGATATTCAAAAGATCAGTGAATTGGCTCATCATCAAGGAGCTTTAGTGGTGGCGGATAACACGTTTATGAGTCCTGTTTTGCAAAAGCCGCTAACATTAGGCGCAGATATTGTTGTGCATTCCTGCACAAAATATCTTAACGGACATTCTGATATTGTGGCAGGTGTTGTTATCTGTCAGAGTCAGAAATTGCTTGAGGAGTTAAGCTGGTGGGCAAATAATATCGGTGTTACATCTGGCGCGTTTGATAGCTATTTATTATTACGAGGTATAAGAACACTCGTGCCACGAATTCGACTTCAACAAGAAAATGCACAGGCATTAGTGGCATTTTTACAGACACAACCTTTAGTCGAGAAAATATATTACCCCGCACTGGAAAATCATGCAGGCCATCAAATAGCAAAAAAACAGCAGCAAGGTTTCGGTGCGATGTTAAGTTTTGAGTTAAAAGGGGGATTGGCAGTGATTAAACTCTTTTTATCTCAATTAACACTCTTTACACTGGCAGAATCTTTAGGTGGGGTAGAAACCTTAATTTGTCACCCTGCCACGATGACACATGCAGGCATGTCAGAAGAGGCGAAAATAACAGCAGGAATAAGTTCCTCATTGCTTCGGATCTCTGTAGGTATTGAAGATAGTCAGGATTTAATTAACGATTTGCAAAGTGCGTTTGATGCAGCAACTAAAAGGTAACCATGGATCATGAGCGTAGTGGCAATTAAACAACAGGCGGAACCGATTTGCCGCCAGTTACATAAATTCGGTGGTAGCAGTCTTGCAGACATAAAATGTTATCAACGTGTCGTGAATATCATGACAAACTATAGCCAACCTAATGATCTTATGGTTGTTTCAGCAGCAGGTTCAACAACTAATCAGCTAATTAGCTGGCTCAAACTAAGTCAAAGTGATCGCATTTCAGCGCATCAAGTTCAGCAAACATTACGACGTTACCAATTATCCTTAATCGAAGGACTTCTTTCAAAAGAGAATGCCGAACTTCTCTCTCAATCCTTTATTGCTGATCTCGAACGTTTGAGTTATTTGCTTGATAAGCCTATTACAGATGCGACTTATGCCGAAGTTGTTGGTCATGGTGAAATTTGGTCTGCAAAATTAATGGCAAAATTACTGACTGAACAAGGTTTACCAAGTGTTTGGTTAGACGCTCGTGAATTTCTGTGTGCAGAAAGAGCCGCACAACCTCAAGTGAACGAAACGTTATCTCGACCATTATTGCAATCATTATTAGCCAAGTATCCTGAAAGCCGTTTTGTAGTAACGGGTTTTATTAGTCGTAACCAACAAGGTGAAACCGTTTTATTGGGTCGTAACGGTAGTGACTACTCAGCGACACAAGTCGGTGCGTTAGCTGATGTCGGAAAAGTAACAATTTGGAGTGATGTTGCGGGGGTATATAGCGCTGATCCACGTAAAGTTAAAGATGCCTGCTTATTACCTTTATTACGCTTAGATGAAGCCAGTGAATTGGCGCGTTTAGCCGCCCCAGTTTTACATACACGGACATTGCAACCCGTATCAGGTAGTAACATTGATTTGCAACTTCGTTGTAGTTATCAACCAGAGCAGGGTTCTACTCGCATAGAACGTGTCTTAGCATCAGGAACTGGCGCGAAGATAGTCACAAGCCATGACGATGTTTGTTTAATTGAGCTACAACTCTCATCTCATCAAAACTTTGAGCAAGTAGCAAAAGAAGTTGATGAATTGCTTAAGCGTGCGCAAATTCGTCCTTTAGCAACGGGTGTGGATAAAGATAGCCAACTTTTACAACTTTGTTATACCAGTGAAGTGGCTAACAGTGCTTTAGATGTATTACAAGATGCAGTTTTGCCGGGTAAATTACATTTACGTGAAGGGTTTTCTTTAGTGGCATTAGTTGGGGCCGGTGTGTGTAAAAATCCACTACATTGCCACCGTTTTTATCAGCAACTTAAAGATCAACCGGTTGAATTTATTTGGCATGCTGAAGATAACATCAGCTTAGTTGCTGTATTGCGCAATTATACTGAGCATCTATTACAAGGTTTACACCAAACATTATTTAGAGCTGAAAAACAAATTGGTTTAGTGTTGTTTGGTAAAGGCAATATTGGCTCTCGTTGGTTAGAGCTTTTTGCTCGAGAACAAGAGCCGTTATCCGCACGCAGTGATTTTGAATTTATTCTTGCTGGTGTCGTTGATAGTCGCCGTAGTTTACTTGATTATCAAGGCATTGATCCTAGTCGTGCCTTGGCTTTCTTTGATGAAGAAGCAACAGAACATACTGAAGAATCACTTTATCTTTGGATGAGAGCGCATCCTTATGATGATTTAGTGATTGTTGATATTACAGCGAATGAGTCCCTTGCTGCATCTTATGAAGATTTTGCCAGCTATGGTTTTCATGTTATTAGCGCTAATAAAATTGCAGGCTCTGCATCAAGTTTGCGCTATCGCACCACACGAGACGCCTTCTCTAAAACTGGCCGTCATTGGCTATATAACGCCACTGTAGGCGCAGGTTTACCGATTAACTATACAGTGCGCGATTTACGTGAAAGTGGCGATTCTATTTTATCAATTAGTGGTATTTTTTCAGGTACATTATCGTGGTTATTCTTACAATTTGATGGCTCTGTGCCGTTTAGTGAATTGGTAGAACAAGCATGGCAACAAGGGTTAACAGAGCCTGATCCACGAATTGATTTATCAGGACAAGATGTAATGCGCAAGCTGGTTATTCTTGCTCGTGAAGCGGGTTATGACATCGAGCCAGAGCAAGTACGAGTTGAATCTTTAGTGCCTGTACAAGCTGAAACGGGGTCGCTAGAAGAGTTCTTTGATAACAGCGCGTTGATCAATGAGCAGATGGCACAGCGATTAGCCGCAGCAAATGAAATGGATATGGTATTGAGGTATATCGCGCGTTTTGATGCCAATGGAAAAGCCAAGGTGGGTGTGGAAGCAGTGAGAAAAGATCATCCACTGGCATCATTGTTACCTGGAGATAATTTGTTTGCGATTGAAAGTCGTTGGTATCGTGATAACCCATTGGTCATAAGAGGGCCGGGAGCAGGAAGAGATGTGACCGCTGGCGCAATTCAATCAGATTTAAACCGTCTTTCTCAATTATTATAATTTAATTATTTCTTTTTTATTAAGGTTATCAGCGAGTTATTTTGTACTGATAACCTTTTGTCATTTTTGTGTCATATCACTCAATTTTTTTAAATTCATTGGCTATACTTGAAGTATCTCTAGTCACAAAGGAGCGATTGATGTCAAAAGTAGTAAGACAGATTGTCCCACTAAGAAATGAAATGACGGAGGTGAACCATCAAGCTAAAGAGAACTATTGTCAGTAGCTCATGATGTGAAATTTAAGCGTCTTGAGTGGAAGTTGAAGTACAGTTACAACGTGTTTGAACGTTATTAAGAGTACAATTCGATTTACCACGTGTTTTACAACAGACAATTTAATTTACTGAAAAAACAATTCGTTATTCTTAATTTAAAGCGCTGATTTTTCAGCGCTTTATTCGTTTTTATCTTATGAAAATTTTAATCGGAAAATTTAATCGAGTAAAAATGTAAAAGATAAGGAAATAAAGATATGAGATAGCGCTATTGGCTATAACACATCAGAGAAATAAGCTAAAAAGCAAAAACAGACCAGACAAATTATCAATATTAAAAAAAATCATCTAAATTTTTCGCCAGATAAATTTTCATATATTCTCTCCTTTCTAGTAAAAAACTCTTCTTAGTAGATAAGAAACGAAAAAATGTCCTTATTCTTGGCAAAATTGAGCCAAAACAACACGAATATTAGCCATTCTTATAAGACTAAAGTCGTAATTAAATTTCAGAAAAATCCCCCAAAACGATTATTTTCTGATATGAATAGTAGGCTAAGTAAAAAAAGCAGTGTGGCTTATCACAAAAATCAAAATAAAGTCACATTAGAAATGAAAGTTAATTACACAACTGGGAGGACATGACTTTTCTAATAGGAAGATGCATGTTGTTACCGCCACAAAGACAAGGTCAGGAGTCTCATGAATCAACAATATTCTGCTATGCGTAGCAATGTCAGTATGCTTGGCAAGCTACTTGGAGATACGATAAAAGAAGCACTTGGTGAAGAAATTTTAGATAAGGTTGAATCTATTCGAAAATTATCTAAATCATCACGAGCAGGTAATGAAGTACAGCGACAAAAGCTGTTACTCACGTTACAAAATCTCTCTAATGATGAATTATTACCCGTTGCTAGAGCATTCAATCAATTCTTGAACCTGACGAATGTAGCCGAACAATACCATAGCATTTCACCTCATGGTGAAGCCGCGAGTAATCCGGTGGCATTGGCAAAATTAATCTCTCGACTGAAAGATAAAAATTTTACGGATGCACAATTAAAAGAAGCCGTAGAACAAATCTCTATTGAGCTGGTATTAACGGCCCATCCAACCGAAATTGCACGTCGTACACTGATCCATAAGCTGGTTGAAGTGAATACTTGTTTATCTCAACTCGACCATGATGATTTAGCCGATTATGAACGCACGAATATTATGCGTCGCTTACGCCAGTTAGTTGCTCAATCATGGCACACAGATGAAATTAGAAAAATCCGTCCAACGCCAATTGATGAAGCAAAATGGGGTTTTGCTGTTGTTGAAAATAGTTTATGGGAAGGCGTGCCCGCTTTCTTACGTGAATTTAATGAACAGCTTAAAGAATCGATAGATTACAACTTACCTGTAGAAGCCTCACCTATTCGTTTTACATCATGGATGGGAGGAGATCGTGATGGTAACCCAAACGTTACAGCTGAGATCACACGCCACGCCTTACTATTAAGCCGTTGGAAAGCCGCTGATTTATTCTTAAATGATATCCAAGTCCTTGTTTCAGAACTTTCGATGACAGAAAGTACACCTGAATTACGTGAATTGGCGGGTGGTGCTGATGTTGCAGAGCCTTATCGTGAAATTGCTAAACAGTTACGTACTCGCTTACAAGTGACTCGTGATTATTTAGAACAACGTATTAAAGGCCAACAATCGCTACCACCTGAAGGGCTATTAATTGATAATGCAGAGCTTTGGGAACCACTGTATGCGTGTTATCAATCGCTGACTCAGTGCGGTATGCGTATTATTGCCAATGGGCAACTGTTGGATACATTACGTCGTATCCGTTGTTTTGGCTTACAACTGGTTAAACTGGATATTCGCCAAGAAAGTACCAATCACACGGAAGCGCTCTCTGAATTAACACAATATTTAGAGTTGGGCGATTATGCAACTTGGTCGGAAGAACAAAAGCAAACATTCTTACTAGAAGAATTAAACTCTAAGCGCCCTCTTATTCCTACAAATTGGCAGCCTAGTGCTCCGACACAAGAAGTATTTGAGACTTGCCGTGTTATTGCACAATCACCAAAAGATTCTATCGCGTCTTATGTTATCTCAATGGCAAAAGTGCCTTCTGATGTATTAGCAGTAAAACTTTTATTAAAAGAAGCGGGTGCGGATATTCGCTTACCTGTTGCTCCGTTATTTGAAACACTTGAAGATTTAAATAACGCTGAAAGCGTGATGACGCGTTTGTTTGATATTCCGTGGTACCGCGATTTAATTGATGATAAGCAAATGGTGATGATTGGCTATTCAGACTCTGCAAAAGATGCAGGTGTGATGGCTGCGTCATGGGCACAATATCGTGCTCAAGATTCGTTGATCAAGCTCTGTGAAAAATCAGGTGTAACATTAACACTATTTCATGGACGTGGCGGTACTATTGGTCGTGGCGGTGCACCCGCTCATGCAGCATTACTTTCCCAACCACCGGGAAGCTTGAAAGGTGGCCTGCGTGTAACTGAGCAAGGTGAAATGATCCGCTTTAAGTTTGGTTTGCCACAAGTGACAATCAGTAGCCTTGCTCACTATGCTGGCGCGATTTTAGAAGCGAATTTATTGCCACCACCAGAGCCCAAAGCCCCTTGGATTGAAGTGATGGATTCATTGTCTGACGTTTCTTGTGCAATGTATCGTGATTATGTTCGAGGGCAAGAAGACTTTGTGCCTTACTTTAGGGCGGCAACCCCAGAAGGGGAATTAGGAAAATTACCTCTTGGCTCACGTCCTGCCAAACGTCGCCCAACGGGCGGCGTTGAAACATTACGTGCTATCCCGTGGATCTTCGCGTGGACACAAAATCGCTTAATGTTACCTGCTTGGTTAGGCGCTGGTGCTGCATTACAGCATGAAATCGATAGCGGAAAACAAACGGTATTAGACGATATGTGTGAGAACTGGCCGTTCTTCAATACACGTATTGCTATGTTGGAAATGGTGTATGCCAAAGCAGATTTATGGTTAGCGGAATATTATGATCAACGTTTAGTTGAAGAGCGTTTATGGCCATTAGGAGCGAAATTACGCCAACAACTTTCTGATGATATTAAGAGTGTCTTGGCAATTTCAAAAGATGAGCATTTAATGGCGGATTTACCATGGGTAGCGGAATCTATTGCACTACGTAATGTGTATACCGATCCATTAAACGTACTTCAGGCTGAATTATTACAGCGCTCTCGTACTCATAGCGAGTCTGATCCCCGTATTGAACAAGCGCTAATGGTGACGATTGCCGGTATTGCAGCGGGTATGCGTAATACTGGTTAGTGCTGAGCGAGTTAAAAATGAAAAACAGCGCTTAATTAGGCGCTGTTTTTTTTATGCTTATTTATTTTAAAGATGCGATAAATAAAATGCAGTTAACACGAAAAATAAACCAGCGTTGATGCCAATCAGTTACCCCTTTATTGAGAGAGGAAAATAAAGAGTAACTAGAAAATTGTTTTGCGATTATTTTTTGATTTTTTGCATCACAACATTTACGAAAAAGAATAAAAAAACTGCCTAATTCACGAACGGCCTGTTGGCGGAGTGCTTTTGCTAATAACTGATCAGATTGTTTATCGGCTTCTTTTAATAGTTGTAAGATTATCTGCAAATAACTTTGTGTTCGCTTGGCTTCTTTTTGTGGGTCGGGTTTACGTGTAATCGAATCAGGATTAGCACAGTAATAGTAGAGGGGGTGGTTATCAAAACCTATTCGCTCTGCAACAAGCGCTAACTGCGTTGTCCACATAATATCTTCATGATAAAGCCCCTCAGTAAATTGCAGTTGGTATTTTTTTATTAAGTCATGTCGGATTAATTGCAACCAAACGAAATGAGGCCATTGATGTTGAGCGACGGCATAAATGATCCACTCACTACCTTTTATGACTTTTTGATAAGGCTGTCGTTGATGGATTGGTCTTTGGTGCTTTTTAAGATCATTTGGGTTGAATCGTTCGCCATTGCCAATTAAAACATCAACGTGTTGCGTAACGGCGAGTTGATACCAATGTGCGAGTAATTCAGGTTTAATAAAATCATCACTATCAAAAAAAACTATCCATTCACCTTTAGCATATTTTAACCCCGTGTTTCTTGCGCTGGATAATCCCTGATTAGTTTGATGATAAAGCTTCACTCGCGCATCTTTTTGACAATAAGACGTTGCGATTTCAGCACTATTATCTGTCGAACCATCATTAATAATAATGACTTCAATATCGGTGAAAGTTTGAGTGATCACACTATCCAATAATCTCGTAATACGAGACGCTTCATTAAACATAGGAACGATGACAGAAATTTGGGGTGTTTTCACAAGGTTGAGCCAATTATCAATAAGTAAAGTTTTACTATCTTACCCTTTTTTTGCCTCTTCATAAGACTCAATCGCACTTATTCGTGCTTTGGCGTGATCAACTATCGGTAATGGATAATCGAGAGGATTATTAGTTTTTGCTGCCCACTCATGAGGAGTGTGAATATATCGACTAGGCACATGGGCTAGTTCAGGAAGCCAATGACGAATAAATTCGCCATCGGGATCAAACTTACGACCTTGGGTTGTGGGATTGAAAATTCGAAAATAAGGTACTGCGTCGGTTCCTGTTGATGCAGCCCATTGCCAGCCACCATTATTTGAAGCGAAATCACCATCAATAAGTTGGGACATAAAGTAACGTTCACCCCACCGCCAATCAATTAACAGATCTTTGACGAGAAAACTGGCGGTGAGCATCCGCAAACGGTTATGCATCCAACCTGTATGATTAAGCTGTCGCATTGCTGCATCAATAATAGGAAATCCGGTTAAACCTTGTGCCCAAGCATTAAATTCCTCTTTATCATTGCGCCAATTAATTTTTTCTGTCCAAAGCTGAAAGGCAATGTGTTTGCATAAATGAGGATTTGCCACCATTAAGTGTTGATAAAACTCTCGCCAAATTAATTCGTTAAACCAGACAAAAGCACCTGATGCGCTGTTTTCTAGAAAATCAGGCTCTGTTTGGTATAGGCGATTAAAACATTGGCGAACAGACAGTAATCCATGAGTGAGATAAGGGGATAATCGACTTGTGCCATCAACTGCAGGAATGTCTCGCCATTTTGCATAGTGTGGGACGCTTTCATAACAGAATTGTTTTAAGCGTTTAAGTGCTTCTTCTTCAGTAGCGATAAAAGAGGGTGAACTTGTATTTTCAATTGAAAACAGCGGAGCTTTTAAAGGTGATACCGCTTTTTGATGTGTTCTGATCTCTGGAATAGGTAACGAAGCGTTATCTTGTGAAAAAAAGAGTCGCAAGAATGCATTTCTAAAGGGAGTAAAAACTTTATACATCTCCCCTTGTTGGGTGACTACATTACCTGGTGGAATAAACACATTGTCATGATAGGCATAAACGGTTGTCTTGTTCTCTAGTAATTCTGTCACTTTTTTATCACGGCATTGCTCATTAAGGGCATATTGGTGATTGAAAAAAAGCGCGGTAACTTGATGTTGTTGACAATAGCGCGCGACTTCATTAGCGGCATTTGAATAAGTGTCGCTAATCACTAATATTAGTGGAATATTAAGTTGTGCCAGTGATATCGAAAGATTAAGTAATGCATCATGAATAAACGCCTGACATGACAAAGCCATATGATGGGCTCTCCATTGTTCAGGCGTAATAGTGAAAAGGGCATGCACCTGTGCGTGTTTATCTTGGCAAGCATTAAAGAGTGCTTTGTTATCCGTCACTCTTAAATCATTACGAAACCAAACTAAATGAACAGGGGACGGGTGCATGTAACCTCTCTTAATCTAATTTAGGATGTTGATCGATAAGGGCTTGGCGTTTTTTCTGCAATGCTTCAATTTCCGCTTCGATATCTTCAACACGGTGTTCAATACTATCATAGTGCTCTGACAAAATTTCTTTAGCTTCTGATTTATCAGATGCTGCCGGCGTTGCTCCACGCAACGGTTTATTGGCAGTCTCAATCATCTTAATCCCCGTGATCAAACCGACAACGGCAACAATCATCAGATAATAAGCAGGCATATATAAATCACCGGTCGCTTCAACTAACCATGCAGCTGCTGTTGGTGTTGCACCCGCTATTAATACTGAGATATTAAATGCGATTGCTAATGCACTATAACGAATATGAGTTGGGAATATGGCAGGTAAAATGGATGCCATTACTCCCGTAAAACAGTTAAGTAAAACCGCAAGAATTAATAATCCTAAGAAAATTAAACCGATTTCATCACTGTTAATCATCATAAACGCAGGGTAAGCAAGGACAAATAAGCCAATACTACCGCCAATAACAAAGGGTTTACGGCCAATTTTGTCACTCAATAATCCAATTACAGGTTGTACGAACAACATACCTATCATAATCGCGATGATGATCAATACACCGTGATCTGCCGAATAGTTTAGGTTATGAGATAAATAACTCGGCATATAGGTTAATAACATATAGTAAGTGACATTAGTGGCAATCACTAAACCTACACATACGGTTAAACTTTTCCAATATTTTGATGCGATTTCACGTAATGAAACACGAGGTGGATCTTGAATAGATTTGCGGTCGTCGCTATTCATTGCATCAACATGTTGTTGGAATGCAGGTGTTTCTTCTAAAGCATGACGTAAATATAAGCCAATAAGACCTAACGGCAATGCTAAGAAGAACGGAATACGCCATCCCCACTCATGAAATGCGGCTTCACCCAAAATAGTTGAGATAAGTACAACAACACCCGCACCCATGACAAAGCCTGCGATTGAACCGAAATCTAACCAGCTTCCCATAAATCCACGTTTACGATCTGGTGAGTATTCAGCAACGAAAATTGCAGCTCCTGAATATTCACCACCAATAGAGAAACCTTGTGCTAGCTTGGCAAGTAATAATAAGACTGGTGCCCAAATACCGATGGTTTCATACGCAGGGATAAGACCGATGGCAAACGTACTGAGTGCCATAATAATGATAGTGACAGATAAAACTTTCTGGCGACCAAATTTATCCCCTAGCATTCCAAATACAACACCGCCTAATGGTCTTATCAAGAAAGGTACAGAAAAGGTGGCAAGAGCCGCGATCATCTGTACGCCAGGTGATGCTCCAGGGAAGAAGACTTGACCTAAAACGTAAGCAAGGAAGCCGTAAACACCAAAGTCGAACCATTCCATGGCATTACCTAATGCGGCAGCAGTAATGGCTTTTTTGAGCTTACTATCATCAATAATGGTTATGTCATTGATTTGTAGTGGTTTGTTTCTTTTTTTCTTCATTTTCATATTAAGTGACCTTTATTAAGGTATTCGTAATTTCTTGTTATTCAATTAATTAAAAGAAATGAAGTGACTATTTGTTAGCGAGAAGAGTGAGTGATAAAAATTCACTAAAAAACAGCTTACTTCTACCAAAATTAAATAGTGATATTAAGCTAATAGATAAGAGAATATTTATTAAGTATAGATGAGATTAAATAAGATAATAGGAAGTTTTCTTTGTTGTTTTGATATAACAAAACATAGCCTCTAAGTATTAAAATGTGATCGTTATCATAACGTAATTCTGCTTTTCTGTAAAATTTATGGTGTTAGTGATTGTAAATTTAGCTTAGGTAGAATGAAAGTGTTTGCAATAAAATCGTGAAAGTAAAATTAAAATTCTATTTTAATAACATTGAGTTAGGTGGATTTATTGTTTTTTTGATTCAGACTAACGTATTTGTGTGAGTATTGTGCATAATACAAAGGTTGATAGATAAGTAGAAAATAATAACACCTTATTTTGCTTTATTATTCTTTCGAATAGTTAAAGTGAATGTGTGGATAATAGAATAGATCTCGCTATGCTTATTATAAGATTAAATCAAGATAGTATGATGAGATATCAAGACAGAGATATTAAAGATAGTTTCTCTATTACGCATATTTAGAATAAAAATTTATAAAATTAATAATTAACCGCGCATTTGTGCAGATTAACCCAGGTACCTCTATGAACATTAATCAACTGAAAAGCTTTGTTGAAGTCGTAAAAAATAATTTCAACATTACTAATGCGGCTGAAAAACTCTACACCTCTCAACCCACAATTAGTAAACAACTCAAAATATTAGAAGATGAACTCAGTGTGTCTCTGTTTGTCCGTAAAAATAATAATTTATTGGCATTAAGCCCAATGGGTAAAGAAGTGCATAAAATTGCCTGTGATATTCTCGGACAAGTTGATCGTATTAAAAGTATTGTGGCTGAAGAAGATCGTAATAAAAAAGTTGATTTGCATATTGCAACAACACATACCCAAATTCGCTATTCATTGCCCAATGTTATTGACCATTTTCGCCGCTATTACCCGAATATTTCTTTGCATTTTCATCAAGGGGCTCCAGCGCAGTTAGCTGAGATGGTTAAAAATGGTGATGTCGATTTTGCAATCGCAACAGAGTCTATGCACTTGTATGAAGATTTAATTACCCTACCTTGTTATCGCTGGACACGTAGTTTACTCGTTCCTTATGACCATCCTCTTGCTGAATTACAAGATGATGAACAAGTCACTATTGAACAAATGGCGGAGTATCCATTAATTACTTATGTTTTTGGTTTTACGCGAGGATCGAAGTTAGACAAAGTATTTTATAAAAATAATCTTAAGCCCAAAGTAGCATTAACAGCAACGGATACAGAGATTATTAAATATTACGTTAAGCGTCATTTAGGTATTGGTGTTATTGCAACGGCTTCTTATGATGAAACGGAAGATAGTGGTGCATTAAAATGTATAAACATTGATCATCTTGTACAACCGAGTTATACCCATATTTGTGTCAGTAAACATACGCATATGAAAGATTATATGCATGAGTTTATTTCTCTTTATGCTCCACATATTGATAAAAATATTATTCAGATGCCAGAACAGTGGGAAAGCCAATGGCATAGTAAAGAGGTCTACCAAGAATTACCTGATTTACGCTCTGTGAATATCAATAATAGCGTTGCAGAATAGACAACAGAATAGAAAAAGCCCGTTGTGCGGGGGCAATAACGGGCTTTGGGCAGAATAATAAAAGATTAGCGAGTCAGAATGTTAACAAAAATCTGAGCACCAACTAATAAACAATCATCATCGACAAAATAAGGATTTGCGTGAAGGTAATTATTAATCCCTTTCGCTTGGTTACCACTTCCTAAGAAGAACATGGCTCCGACTTTGCCTTTAGTCGCATTAACCATATAGCTAAAGTCTTCACTGCCTGTCATTGGCTTACCGTTTGATTCAATATTCTCTTCAGGTAAGAATTTACGCATTGCATCTAATAAACGCTGATGTGCAGTTGGATGATTCACAACAGCAGGGTATCCGCTATAGCTTAATGTCGTTTTAAATCCACCTGCTGTACTACGAGCCACAATTTCATCAAAACTAGCTTTCAGTACTTGGTCGGTATTTTCATCCATAGAACGGATAGTACCGCGAGCTTGAACGTGGTCAGCTAATGCGTTAGGGATAGTTCCCCCATTGATCATGCCGCAACCAAAGACTGCTGGGCTAAATGGATCTGTTTTTTTCGCAACAACATAATCCATATAATCAATTAGGCGAGTTGCTTCGCGAATGGCATCTAAACCTTTGTGTGGTGTTGAACCATGAGCAGAAACGCCATAAACATCTAATGTCCATGCTGAGCCATAAGATGACATCACGCCATCATTAAAGCGTACACAACCCGTTTCAATAGCTGCATCATTATGAAGTGCGTAGGTTTCATCAACGCCTTCCATGCAACCCATTTCAACCATTTTTTCAGCACCAGGAACACGCATATCTTCTTCAGCCATTTGGAAAATAAAGCGGACGTTCGCGCTCATCTCTTCTTTATTTTCGGCAAGATATTTTGCACTGGTTAATGCCATGGTCATATGAGTATCGTGACCACAGTTATGCGCACAACCTTGGTGAATTGAGCTATGTTCATTATTGGTTAAGTCTGGCATTTCTAATCCGTCCATATCAGCACGGATGGCAATTAATGGAAATTCAGCATTAACAATTAAGTCAGCAGTAAAGCCGGTATATCCATCAAAAGTTTTAATTTGATAACCAAAACTTTCCATTAATTCACGACAATACTTTGATGTCTTATATTCTTCACCTGATAACTCAGGTATTTTGTGCAAGTCTTGTCGTGTTTTTTTACTAAAGTCATTTAATTGAAAGAGTTTTTCACTGACATTATAAATATTATTCATTAGATAACTCCCTGGATAGTAAATCCAATTTGCGCGACGATTGATGCTCCAAAGAAACAACATGTTGAAACAATCATGAAAATAAGAATAACTTTCCATGACATTTTCTTAAGTTCTTCTAATTGACCACCAACAGATAAACCAGCAAATGCTAATAAAGGCACACAACAAGATAAGAAAGAGACTTTACCAATCGAACTAATAAAGAAATCTCTTACTGGTGTTTCGGGTAAACAAATAAGTATCCCGATAATTGTTGCATAAGCAAATGTTGGTAAAGATGAAGGTAAATAATGTTTTGCAACGAGTGAAATAAATACCACTAATGACATAGCAATAAAGCTATCCCACATTGCATAAAGAGCGATCCCTGATGTTAACGTCTGAGTAAACATTGCCAGTAAAATAGCAACGAATACAAATTTCATATCAATAATTATATTTTTCATGCAGTTTTGCCTCTGGTGAAAATTTTATAAATTTTTTCTGAAAGAGGTAAACCTAAATAGGTTAATGACAGTGCGCCAAGTGCTGATGATAATAAGTTAGATGCGGCAGCAACACTTAATACTTGCTGTGCTAAAGCTTCATCAAGACCATTAATTAACGCACCTGATGCCGCACTTAACATTGAACCAGAACCCACGCCAGAGCCTGCGGCAAGTGCAAGTGGGTGTAATCCTGTTAATGGAGCAAGACTACCTAATACACTAAACCACAAAGTACCAATAACAGAACCACATAAATAAATGGCTAATACACCAATATATTCTTGCGAGCCTGTACCAAACTTACCTTGAATAACAGCAATAGAAGGTTCACGACTAATAGATGAACAAGCACCAATTGCACGACGACCAAATCCAAATTTAATCGCTAATGGAACTGCAATTAATACTGGTAATAAGTTTCCGAGTTCCTGAACAAATAAAGGAATACCGACACTTAAAATCATTTTAATATTAGGAACAATCATCCCTGCATATTGCGTACCTAAAATAAGTAGGCTAAAACCTACCATTTTACCGCAGAAGCCTTCTTCTTTTTCTGTAAATAATTTACCCCATACTTTAATTTTTTTACGGGTAAATCCAGCAGATATACACATACCAATAATGACAGCAAAGAGCATTGGTAGAATAGGTATTACTGCAATGCCAATCTTAATTTCTTTTTTACCAATCACGTATTGTGAAATAAAAATTAAGAAAAGGACTGCCAGAATACTAATAAAGAAAACCTTTATCGGACTTCTACTTTTGTCCATCCGTTAATCTCCGTTGAAAAATAATCAGGCTTTATTCTAGAGGACAAAAAGCAAAAGGTAGCGTGACCAATGTCATGTTTACTTCATACCTCTTTTTCATGGGGCATGAAATAATACAATGGTGATAAATTTATTAACAAATAGAAAAAAGTTAAATTTTTTAATAAAGACAGTGAGTAAGGCTGAAATGAGTCAGCTTAATTGTTAATAAAAATGTGATGTGAAAAACCATAATTAAAAATTATTTTAATTATTAAAATAATCCTATAAATAACGTTTGTCCATTATCTATTAAATAATAATACGTTATTAGTGAGATATATTCTTATTTAATGCGATTATTATAAATTTAATGAATGTATTTGGGAGTAATATTTTGTTTTTACATTTTTACCAAGACTTACTTTATCACGACAGTGACATTATAGTGATAGGTGTTATTCTTTATATTTGAGTTAGTAAGACAAATTTCTCTGTAAGCAGGTAAGGGAAAGAAATCGAAGAACACAAGGAAATAGGCTTAGCGCGCAGAGATATAATTTACCCAAAACTGAGGAAAGAGATCACCATGAGTAAGCAAACAGTTGCAACTTATATTGCTAAAGTACTCCATAATGCAGGTGTAAAACGTATTTGGGGCGTGACAGGTGATTCACTCAATGGATTAAGTGATAGCTTGCGAAAAATGGGAACAATTGAGTGGATGGGAACTCGCCATGAAGAAGTGGCTGCATTTGCTGCAGGTGCCGAAGCTGCAGTCAATGGCGAATTGGCGGTTTGTGCTGGCTCTTGTGGGCCGGGAAATTTACATCTTATCAATGGGCTTTTTGATTGCCATCGTAATCATGTTCCTGTGTTAGCCATTGCTGCGCATATTCCTTCTGCTGAAATTGGTAGCAATTATTTTCAGGAGACTCATCCTCAAGAGCTTTTCCGTGAATGCAGTCATTATTGTGAATTAGTTTCAAACCCAGAGCAGATCCCGCAAGTTCTCGCTATCGCTATGCGAACCGCGATTTTGAAAAAAGGGGTGGCGGTTGTGGTTTTACCGGGTGATGTCGCGCTAAAACCCGCTCCAGAAGATGCGCCTGAAAATTGGTATCCGCTGCAGTTCCCACTGATTATGCCTAATCGCTTTGAAATCGAAAAATTATCTGATGCACTGAATAACGCAAAAAATATTACCTTAATGTGTGGTGCAGGGTGCGCTCAGGCACACGATGAAGTGATTAAATTAGCTCAAACTTTAAAAGCACCTGTTGTACATGCATTGCGAGGCAAAGAGCACATTGAGTGGAAAAATCCGTACAGTGTAGGAATGACTGGGTTAATTGGTTTTTCATCAGGTTATCATGCGATGGAAAATGCGGATACGTTGGTGCTATTAGGAACACAATTTCCTTATCGCGCGTTTTATCCATCAAAAGCCAATATTATTCAAATCGATATTAATCCAAGCAGTCTCGGTTCACATTGTCATGTCGATATGGCAATGATTGGTGATATTAAGGCAACGCTAAATGCTATACAGCCTCGTTTAAAAGAGAAAACAGATACCTCTCACCTTGATGCTTCATTGAAACATTACGCGAAAGCACGACAAGATTTGGATGCACTTGCACAACCAAGTGAACGAGAACTTATTCATCCACAATATCTAGCACGTAGATTGAGTGAGTTGGCAAATGATGATGCCATTTTTACCTGTGATGTCGGAACACCAACTGTGTGGGCGGCTCGTTATGTAGGAATGAATGGAAAACGTCGTTTGCTGGGCTCGTTTAATCATGGCTCTATGGCAAATGCGATGGCTCAAGCTATTGGTGCACAAGCATTAGATAGAAAACGCCAAGTTGTTGCAATGTGTGGCGATGGTGGATTTACTATGCTAATGGGTGATTTTATCTCGTTAGCACAAATGAATTTGCCAGTGAAAGTGATTATTTTTAATAACAGTGTATTAGGTTTTGTGGCTATGGAGATGAAAGCGGGAGGTTATTTAACGGATGGCACAGATTTACATAACCCTGATTTTGCAGCCATTGCTAATGCATCTGGTATCAAAGGTATTCGTGTTGAAAAAGGGGAAGATCTAGATAAGGCACTGAAAGAAGCTTTTGAACATGATGGTCCTGTGATTGTGGATGTCGTAACTGCAAAACAAGAGCTTTCCATGCCTCCTGAAATTAAGTTTGAACAGGCAAAAGGTTTTAGTTTGTATATGATGAAAGCGATTATTAATGGCCGAGGTGATGAAATTGTTCAACTCGCTAAAACCAATTGGTTACGTTAATCGCCTACCTGCAACTTGAATTATTTAGAGTCTAAATTGTAGATAAATAGACCAGACCCTATCAACATAAGCTGATAGGGTTTTTTATTATTGAGCTTTCTCTGCTAAACAGAAGTTTTCAATTAATTGCCCCATTAATTCACGAGTTGGTTCAATAAATGCTATATCAATAAACTCATCAGGCTGGTGGGCTTGTTCAATCGAACCTGGGCCTAATACTAAGGTAGGGCAGAGATCTTGAATAAATGGTGCTTCAGTACAGTAGTTCACTGTTTGCGCTTTCTCACCTAGTAACTTTTCAATGACAGCAACCATTTTATGATCGGTTGGGCACTCATAACCGGGAATAGGATCGTGTAGCGCTTCAACATTTAAGCGATCCGGCCAACGTGCTTTTACGGGCGCTAATGTTTCGTGTAGTAAATCATCTAAATCTTGCAATGTAAGCCCTGGTAATGGGCGAATATCCATATGAAGTTCGCAGCAAGCACAAATTCTATTTGCTGCATCACCGCCATTAATATAACCAAAGTTCATGGTGGGGTAAGGGATAACAAATGCAGGGTTGTTATAGCGTGTTTTTAGCGTATCGCGCAGTGTACTAAGGTGAGTAATGGATTCATGCATTAGTTCAATCGCATTCACCCCTTTTTCGGGATCGCTAGAATGTCCTGATTGCCCCGTAATACGTATCGCATTTGATAAATGCCCTTTATGAGCACGAATAGGTTTTAGGGATGTCGGTTCGCCAATAATGGCAAAATCAGGGCGGATTGTCGTATTGGCGGCAAAATAACGTGCGCCTGCCATAGAGGTTTCTTCATCTGCGGTGGCGAGAATATAAAGAGGGTGAGTTAACGCCTTAGTGTCTATATCTCGCAATGCATCAAGAATAAAAGCAAAAAAACCTTTCATATCCGCAGTGCCTAAGCCGTATAGCTTATTTTCTTTTTCTGTCAGTGTAAAAGGATCTTGTGTCCAACGACCTTCATCAAATGGCACTGTGTCAGTATGACCACAGAGTAATAATCCGCCTTTCCCTGTTCCTAATGTTGCTAAAAGGTTAAATTTTCCTCGAGTTTCAGGTACAGGTTGAATTTCAATTGAAAAACCTAATGTTTCCAACCAATTAGCAAGCAAATTAATCAGCGATTCATTGCTTTGATCGTTCTTAGCATCTGTAGCACTGATAGAGGGCGTTGCAATTAATTGACGATAAATCTCAATAAATGTAGGTAATTTAATATTCACTGTTGACAGCCTTTCTTCATAATAGTATCAATATTCATGCACTTTTTTTGAATAAAAATACATTAATCGGTTTGTGTTCATAGTACAAGGTAAGAATGACATGTTAAATACTCTGATTGTAGGAGCAAGTGGTTACACTGGCGCTGAATTAGCCGCCTATCTTCAGCAGCATCCTCATGTGAATTTGAGCAGACTGATGGTATCAGCTCAAAGTGCAGATGCAGGAAAGTGCTTTTCTGAACTTCATCCTCAATATCGTGGCTTAGTGGATCTTCCTTTAGAGCCAATGGTTGATGTTATTAAAGCGGCTGAAAATATTGATATCGTTTTTTTAGCAACAGCCCATGAAGTCAGCCATGACATTGCCCCGATTTTTTTAGAACAAGGTTGTGTGGTGTTCGACTTATCGGGTGCTTATCGAGTACAAAACAAGCATTTTTATCAACAATACTATGGATTCGAGCATAAGAATATAGATTGGTTATCACAGGCAGTTTATGGATTAGCTGAATGGGATGCCGACGTTATCAGTCAGGCGCAATTAATTGCTGTGCCGGGCTGTTATCCAACAGTATCTCAGTTGTCTCTAAAACCGCTTGTGGAAGCAGGACTGTTAGATACTGCGCAATGGCCAGTCATTAATGCCACCAGCGGTGTGAGTGGTGCTGGCAGAAAAGCCTCTTTAACTAGCAGTTTTTGTGAAGTGAGCTTGCAGCCTTATGGTGTGTTTACACATCGCCATCAACCTGAAATTGCAACACATCTGGGTATTGATGTCATTTTTACACCTCATCTGGGTAATTTTGCCAGAGGGATCTTAGCCACAATCACCTGTAAGTTAAAAGTGGGTGTGACACAAGAGGATGTAAGACAAGTCTTTGATGAAGCTTATCAAGACAAGCCATTGGTGCGTGTTTACGACAAAGGATTACCTGCATTAAAAGCCGTGGTAGGAACTGCATTTTGTGATATCGGGTTTGCTCAACAAGGTGAACATCTGATTGTGGTGGGTGTTGAAGATAACTTGTTAAAAGGGGCCGCAGCGCAGGCGGTGCAATGTATGAATATTCGGTTTGGTTTCGCTGAAACCGAATCACTTATTTAAATAATGAGTAGGGAAGTTTCATGGAACCATTAATTATCAAACTGGGTGGTGTACTCCTTGATAACGAAGAAGCGTTAACACGCTTTTTCACAGCATTACAACAATATCGTTCAACACACTCTCGCCCTTTGGTCATCGTACATGGTGGTGGCTGTTTGGTGGATGAATTGATGGGTAAATTGCAATTACCGGTCGTGAAAAAGCAAGGCCTGCGTGTTACACCCGCTGATCAGATAGACATCATTACAGGAGCACTGGCCGGAAGTGCCAATAAGACCTTGTTATCGTGGGCAACTCAATTTGGGCTTAATGGCGTGGGACTTTCTTTGGGTGATGGACAATTAGCGAAAGTCACTCAAATCAATGAAGAGTTAGGCCATGTAGGAAATGCAACTCCCGGCTCTCCTGATTTACTTAATTTATTACTGGGTGCGGGCTATCTACCTATTATCAGCTCTATCGGTATGACTGAGAAAGGTGATCTGATGAATGTCAATGCAGATCAAGCCGCAACCGCTATCGCAGAAACATTGGGTGCTGATTTAGTGTTGCTTTCAGATGTCAGTGGCATTTTAGATGGTAAAGGTCAAAAGATAGCAGAGATATCAGCCGAAAAAGCACAGACATTAATTGACCAAGGTATTATCACTGACGGCATGATTGTGAAAGTAAATGCCGCGTTAGAAGCGGCAAAAACACTCGGAAAACCCGTTGAAATTGCTAGTTGGCGCCATGCTGAAAAACTAACTGCACTGTTTAATGGTGTTGCAGTAGGAACCCGTATTTTAGCTTAAAAATAACTCTAGAAATCTTATCACTATTTGATAGTTGGCTGAATTTAAACAAATTAGGAATTGAAGGTTATCACTATGACTAAAGGCATTAAGAAAATTGTACTAGCGTACTCAGGTGGATTAGATACTTCGGCGATCATTCCTTGGTTAAAAGAACATTACGATAACTGTGAAGTTGTTGCTTTTGTTGCAGATGTTGGACAAAGCCGTGATGATTTAGTTGGCGTAGAACAAAAAGCGTTAGCGTCAGGAGCTTCTGAGTGTTATATCGTTGATTTACGTGAAGAGTTTATCAAAGACTATGTTTATCCTGTATTAAAAACAGGTGCTTTATATGAAGGTAGTTACTTATTAGGTACTTCAATGGCACGTCCTGTTATTGCTAAAGCACAGGTTGAGTTGGCATTAAAATTAGGTGCTGATGCTGTTGCTCATGGTGCAACAGGTAAAGGTAACGATCAGGTTCGTTTTGAAAGCACTTATGCGGCACTTGCTCCACAACTTAAAGTCGTTGCGCCTTGGAGAGAATGGGATTTACGTTCTCGTGAAGCACTGCTGGATTATCTGAAAGTTCGTAATATTCCCACTACGGCTACACTTGAGAAAATTTATAGTCGTGATGAAAACGCATGGCATATCTCAACGGAAGGTGGTGTGTTAGAAAGCCCATGGAATGCGTCAAATGAAGATTGTTGGGCATGGACTGTCGATCCTAAGAAAGCGCCAGAGACACCAGAATTAGTCACTGTTACAGTAAAAGCGGGTGAAGTTGTCGCGGTAAATGGTAAAACACAATCACCTTTTGAATGTTTAGATACATTAAATACATTAGGTGTTAAGCATGGTATCGGACGTATTGATATTGTTGAAAACCGTTTAGTGGGAATGAAATCTCGTGGCTGCTATGAAACTCCAGGGGGCACTATCATGATGGCTGCTCTGCGTGGTGTTGAGCAACTTGTTCTTGATAGAGATGCGTTTAAATGGCGTCAACAACTTGGTTTGGAGATGTCGTATGTGGCTTATGACGGTCGTTGGTTTACGCCAATCCGAGCTTCACTACAAGCAGCTGCTGAATCGCTGGCAAAAGAGGTGAATGGCGAAGTAGTTTTAGAGCTTTATAAAGGCCATGTGAATGCCATTCAGAAAAAATCAGAAAATAGCCTGTACTCTGAGGAATTTGCAACCTTTGGTGAAGATGAAGTTTACGATCACAGTCATGCTGAAGGTTTTATCCGTTTATATTCTCTGCCATCACGTATTCGTGCGCTGAGCAAGAAATAACATCAGGCAATAGAGTGGTGCTAACAAGCATCACTCTCACTCTTTTTTATTACACAGAATAAAACAGGAAGCGATTATGGCACTCTGGGGTGGACGTTTTAGTCAGGAAGCTGATCAACGGTTTAAACAATTCAATGATTCACTGCGGTTTGATTTTCGACTGGCACAACAGGATATCTTTGGCTCAGTAGCTTGGTCTAAAGCGTTAGTTACAGTGGGCGTATTATCGCAAGATGAACAAGCTCAAATTGAGCAAGCTTTAAATGAATTATCAGAAGAAGTAACAGCAAATCCACACTCTATTTTGCAAAGTGATGCAGAAGATATTCATAGTTGGGTTGAAAGTAAGCTTATTGCTAAAGTTGGCGATTTAGGTAAAAAATTACATACAGGTCGTAGCCGTAATGATCAGGTCGCAACAGACTTAAAATTATGGTGCAAAGAAGAGGTCATTCATCTTCGCCAGGCGATTGTTGAGTTACAAAAAGCTTTAGTCATTACGGCAGAACAAAATCAAAATGCTGTGATGCCGGGTTATACCCATTTGCAACGCGCTCAACCAGTAACATTCGCACACTGGTGTTTGGCCTACAATGAAATGTTAGCTAGAGATGAAAGCCGTTTAGCCGATGCTTTGAAACGTTTGGATATCAGTCCGCTGGGATGCGGTGCATTAGCGGGTACAGCTTATGATATCGATCGTGAACAATTAGCGGGGTGGTTAGGTTTTGCGAGTGCAACTAATAATAGCCTAGACAGTGTATCTGACCGTGATCATGTATTGGAGCTATTATCTTCCGCATCTATTGGGATGGTGCATTTATCTCGTTTTGCTGAAGATTTAATTTTCTTTAATAGTGGAGAAGCAGGCTTTATTGAATTATCAGATAAAGTGACTTCAGGTTCATCATTAATGCCTCAAAAGAAAAACCCTGATGCGCTTGAGCTTATCCGTGGAAAATGTGGACGTGTTCAAGGTGCATTAACAGGCATGATGATGACCTTAAAAGGTCTGCCTTTGGCTTACAATAAAGATATGCAAGAAGACAAAGAAGGGTTGTTTGACGCGCTTGATACTTGGTCTGACTGTTTGCATATGGCAACACTGGTGCTTGATGGCATTCAAATTCGTCGCTCTCGCTGTGAAGAGGCCGCTAAACAAGGTTACGCTAATGCCACAGAGCTTGCTGATTATCTTGTTGCTAAAGGCGTGCCATTTCGTGAAGCGCACCATATTGTGGGTGAAGTGGTTGTTTGTGCGATTGAGCAAGGTAAAGCCATTGAAGAGCTTCCTCTTTCTGAATTACAGATGTTTAACGATAAAATCACGATTGATGTGTACGATATTTTATCGCTTCAATCATGTTTAGATAAGCGTCTTGCAAAAGGTGGTGTTTCTCAAAAACAGGTCACTTATGCGATAGAAAAAGCAAAAGAAACATTAAGTATGGATAAATAAAAAGAGTTTATTTAAGACAACTTACTGTTATTCCATAAGAACAGGGGATTTATTGCCCTGTTTTTTTATTTTGAATTGCCGATAATATCTGTGTTCATCTTGAATTCTTTAGAATATGAAGTAATTAGATTTGTTTATTAAAAAATATCAAAAAAGAGAGACAGAATAACATTCGACTGATAGAAAAATTTATCAGTTGCTATATTATCTATAGACATTAACTATCAGCAATAAATGTGGGATCTGCAATGAATATCCGTGATTTGGAATATCTGGTGGCTCTAGCTGAGCATAAACATTTTCGCCGTGCGGCAGATTCTTGCCATGTGAGTCAACCAACATTAAGTGGCCAAATTCGTAAGCTTGAAGATGAACTGGGTGTAATGTTGCTTGAACGAACTAGCCGTAAGGTTCTGTTTACGCAACAAGGTTTGTTGCTGGTGGATCAAGCGAAAACCGTTCTACGTGAAGTAAAAGTGCTACAAGAAATGGCTTCATTGCAAGGTGAAAGTATGGCTGGCCCTTTACATATTGGACTTATTCCTACTGTCGGCCCTTATTTATTGCCCCATATTATTCCTGAATTGCATAAAAACTATCCTAAGTTAGAGATGTACCTTCATGAAGCACAAACTCATAGCTTATTAGCTCAATTAGATAGCGGAAAGCTCGATTGTGCAATTTTAGCAATGGTTAAAGAGAGTGCGCCGTTTATTGAAGTGCCTCTATTTGAAGAGCCAATGAAATTAGCGATTTATGAAGGACATCCGTGGCATGAACGTGAGTCTGTGCCAATGGGCGATTTAGCGGGTCAGCGTTTATTGATGCTAGAAGATGGGCACTGTTTACGGGATCAAGCGTTAGGGTTTTGCTTCCAAGCGGGCGCAAAAGAGGATACTCATTTTAGAGCAACGAGTTTAGAGACATTACGTAATATGGTCGCTGCGGGTAGTGGAATAACCCTATTGCCTGATTTATCAGTACCTCAAGAGCAGAAACGTGATGGAGTTTGTTATCTAGAATGTACTGATCCCAATCCATCACGTTCTATTATTTTGGTTTATCGTCCCGGATCGCCTTTGCGTAATCGTTATGAACAGTTAGCAGAGACAATCCGTGAACATATGACCGCATTTTATGCAGAAAAACAGAGTGCGTTAAAATAAGCGGTTTAAACCATTAAGTGCAGCAACACGATAGGCTTCTGCCATTGTTGGATAGTTGAAGGTCGTATTAACGAAATATTCGATAGTATTACCTTCACCTTTTTGTTCCATAATTGCTTGGCCAATATGAATAATTTCTGCTGCGCGTTCGCCGAAGCAGTGAATACCTAAAATTTGCTTGGTTTCACGGTGGAAGAGAATTTTCAAACTCCCTACATTCATACCTGCTATTTGTGCTCTTGCCAGATGTTTAAACTGAGAACGACCCACTTCATAAGGGATTTTCATTGCAGTGAGTTGTTGCTCTGTTTTACCTACAGAACTAATTTCAGGAATGGTGTAGATCCCAGTTGGAATATCCTCAATCAAGTGTGTTTCTGATTTTCCCGCTGTGATTGCCAAAGCCGCAATACGCCCTTGATCATAAGCAGCTGAAGCCAGACTTGGATAACCAATGACATCCCCTACGGCATAAATGTGTTCACAACTGGTTTGGTAATGGGCGTTAACAGAAACGAGCCCACGACTATCTGTTTTAATACCCACATTTTCTAAGCCCAGCAGATCCGTATTTCCTGTTCGGCCATTTGCGTAGAGTAGGCAATCTGCTTTGACTTTTTTACCTGATTTTAGGTGAACAATAACACCATCATCGACGCCTTCAATGCTTTCGTATTCTTCATTATGACGAATAACAATGCCGTTATTCCAGAAGTGATAAGAAAGTGCATCAGACATCTCTTGATCAAGGAAAGACAAGAGGTGATCACGAGTGTTGATTAAGTCTACTTTTACTCTTAATCCTCTAAAGATAGAGGCATATTCACAACCAATGACACCCGCGCCATAAATAATGACATGGTGAGGCTCATGCTCTAAATCAAGTATAGTGTCACTGTTATAAATACGAGAATGAGAGAAATCAACATCAGGTGGGCAGTAAGGGCGAGAGCCCGTTGCAATAATAAAGCTATCAGCAGAGAGAATATCGCAAGTACCATCAGGGTAACGTACGCTGATCCTGCGCTCGTCAATAAATGCGGCTTCACCCGAATACATTGTACAATTATTGCGTTCGTAGAAACCTTGACGCATTTTAGTCTGCTGACTAATCACGGTACTGGCTTGACGAAGTATTTGAGAAAAAGAGGAGTTAATAAGACGAGATTGGTCGCTATAAAGTGGGTTTTGATTAAACTCGATAATGCGACTTACTGCATGGCGTAGGGCTTTGGAGGGAATAGTGCCCCAATGCGTACAGCCACCACCAACTTTGTTATAACGTTCTATAACTGCGACGCGTTTTCCTTGTTTAACAAGCCCCATGGCCGCGCCTTCACCGCCAGGACCTGAACCGATAACAATGGCATCGAAATGAGAATGTTGCATAGGAAGAGACCTGTTTTATACAAACCGACAACGCTATATTAACATTAGAATGAATAATAGCCCAATTGACATTAAGGGCATTAGTCACACTTTGTTGAGTTTTTATGAGAATGTGTCTTTAGAGATGATTGTACGCACTGCTTTTTTAACAAAGTTTGATATATTGAGCATAAACCAAATTAGGATTATCAGGATTTCTGTGAGTAATAATATTGGCATCAGAGCTAAACAAAAAGAAAAAACCCGTCGCTCTTTAATTGAAGCTGCCTTTAGCCAACTGAGTGCTGAACGTAGCTTTACCAGCTTAAGCTTACGAGAAGTAGCTAGAGAAGCCGGTATTGCGCCTACCTCATTTTATCGCCATTTTAAAGATGTGGATGAACTTGGGCTGACAATGGTTGATGAAAGTGGATTGATGTTACGTCAACTGATGCGGCAAGCACGTCAACGCATTGCGAAAGGTGGCAGTGTTATCAGAACATCAGTAGCTACTTTTATGGAATTCATTGGCAATAATCCTAATGCGTTTCGATTATTATTACGTGAGCGTTCTGGGACTTCGGCGGAATTTCGTGCCGCAGTCGCACGAGAGATCCAACATTTTATTGCAGAACTGGCAGACTACCTTGAGCAAGAAAGTCATATGCCACGTTATTTTACAGAAATGCAATCTGAAGCAATGGTCACTATTGTATTTAGTGCAGGCGCAGAAGCACTGGATATTGATATTGAAAAGCGTCAACAATTAGAAGAAAGATTAGTTTTACAACTGCGTATGATTGCTAAAGGTGCTTATTATTGGTATCGACGCGAGCAAGAGACGCAAACACCTCTACAAGATAACCCAGAAATAAAGAAAAAAACGCATCAGAAAGGAGACAAATGATGGAACAAAATCGCTGTGAAAAAAGCACGCTATTACTTGCCACAGTCATTGGTGTCGCTTTACATGGTACTTATTCAAGTTTTTTTAATCCGTTTATTGAGACGTGGTCAGTTTTCCCACTAATCAGTTTAATCTTGGCAGTTTACTGTTTATATCAGCGTTATTTAAATCAACCTATGACCGATGGTATGCCTAAGCTGATTTTTTCATTCTTTTTATTAGGCCTATTCGGTTATAACGCTTACACCAGAACAGCTAACCCTGAATGGGGTTCAAACTTTTTCTCTTCTGTTTGTATTGTTATTGTTGCGTTGTGGATTTATCGTCAATTTAAACAGCGCCAACGCTTACGTCTACAGGCCGAAGAAGCTGAAAGAGCATCACAAGCAGAACAGTACTAGTCTGTACTTATCTCTTTGTTGTAAACACAGCGAAATTTTGACACCAGCAAGTTATCTTGCTGGTGTTTTTTGTTTTTATTCGGGTTATTAAAGGATTTTTTACTCTAAGAAGAGAAATAAGCAGTTATCTTTTTTCCAATAACACACCACATTCCATATGATGGGTGTATGGGAATTGATCGAATAAAGCTAATTTACTGATTTTATGTGTTTTTATTAGAGTCTCTAAATTTTGACACAGTGTTTCTGGGTTACAAGAGATGTATAAAATGCTAGGATAAGTTTTAACCAGCTCTACAGTTTTCTCATCTAAACCACTGCGAGGTGGATCGACAAAAATAGTTTCACATTGGTAATCTTTTAAATCAATTCCTTCTAGACGTTTGAATTCTCTTACTCCATTCATTGCTTGCGTAAAATCTTCTGCAGACATACGAATAATTTTTACATTATCAATGTGGTTCATTGCTATGTTGTATTGCGCGGCATGAACAGATGGCTTTGCAATTTCTGTTGCTAGCACACGCTCAAAATTACGTGCGAGCGCTAATGAAAAGTTGCCATTACCACAATACAATTCAAGCAGATCACCTTTCGCGTTTTCTGTTGCCTTTAATGCCCATTCCAACATTTTAATATTGACCTGAGCATTAGGTTGCGTGAAGCTATTTTCAACTTGGCGATAAATCATCTCTTTACCCGCAACAGGTAACACTTCATCAATAAAATCGTTGTCGAGCATAATTTTTGTTTTATATGCGCGGCCGATTAACTGCACATCAAAGCCTTGAGCAATTAAGGCCTGGCGTAATGTTTGTGCTTCTTGTTGCCAAGTTTCATCAATTTTCTTGTGATACAGCAAAGAGACAATAATTTTATTACTTAACGTAGAAAGATAATCAATCTGAAATAGTTTCTTTCTAAGTGTTGGCTTGTCTTTTATTTCTGCCAATAAGGCAACCATCATTTTATTAATAAGCTGGCTGGCAACGGGAAATTGGTCAACACGAATACGCTGCTTAGTCTCTTGGTTAAACATAATATGATAGAGAGAATCTTCTTCATGCCAGATACGGAATTCCGCACGCATACGATAATGCTGTTCTGGTGATGAAAAAACCTCCGCTTCAGGCGCATTAAAAGGAGCCATCATCGTTTGTAGACGTTGTGTTTTTTCATTCAGTTGAGACTGATATGTTTGCGTTGGTAATGAATTCTGCATGGTATCTCGCCTTTTTTTTGGCAGTAATAAAGTTAAGCGAGCGAAATTGTAGAGATCCTCATGAAGATGTCCAGTATTCTTCATGTTCAATTTCTGGACTCAGTGAAGTTGAAATCGTAGCATAGCTGTTCGGCCTCCTTTATAGGAGTGAAAAGGGAATCTGGTGCAAAGCCAGAACTGACGCGCAGCGGTAATAGGATCAAGGATAATAAAAGACACTGCAAAGCACTCATATAAGTGCGGTGGGAAGTCATTATCTTAAATACACAAAATTGTTTATTTAACCTAGAGTCCGAAGACCTGCCGAAGACCTGTCGCATCTTAAATTAAATACGCGCTTTATTTAATTTTGGCGGCATCCTGCTACTTATTCTGTTGGATGCAGATTTTCATGAATAATAAAAAAGTTTTCTTTATTTCAAGTATAGCTTCGAGTGTGGCTTTGAGTGTAATGGTGAGCAGTTTTAGTGCGTTTGCTAATAACAGCGATACATTAAGTGTGACTGCAAACCGCTTTCAAGAGCCGAACTCTTCTATTTTAGCGCCTATCACCGTTGTTGAACGTGAACAGATTGATCGCTGGCAGAGTAATAGTGTGATTGATGTATTACGTAGAATGCCGGGTATTGATGTGGGACAAAATGGTGGAATAGGGCAGATGAGCTCTATTTATGTGCGTGGCGCTGAATCTCGACATGTACTTATCTTAGTGGATGGTGTGCGTTTAAATCAGGCTAATGTGTCTGGCAGCTCTGATATTAGCCAAATTCCCCTTTCTCTTGTTCAACGAATTGAATATATAAGAGGGCCTCGTTCTTCTGTTTATGGTTCCGATGCAATTGGTGGTGTGATTAATATCCTCACAGAAAGAAAAACGGAAGGAGGAACGCTTAACGCCACAATGGGTTCTCATGGCTACCAAGAATATGATGGATCTGTAAAACAGAAAGTCGGGGACAGAACGACATTAACGGCAGCAGGAAGTTATCTCTATACCAAAGGCTATGATGTAGAAGCAAATGGGAATACAGGTGGGCATCCACAACCTGATCGTGATGGTTTTATGAATAAATCGTTGTGGTTAGGGGCCAATCACGATATTAACGATAATGTTTCTATATATGCACGTGCTTATGGTTTTGATAATCGTACCGCTTATGATGCTTATTATGACAGTTATAACGATGTCTTAACGGATACAAGAGCACTGTTTAGCCGCACCTATGATGGTGGCGTGAAATTTAATCGCGATAACTACTCTTCTTCTTTAAATACCAGTTATAACTACACCAAAGATTATGACTATGATCCTCGTTATGGTCGTTATGGTAAAGGAAGCCGTTTTACTAACTCTGAACAATATAATGTGCAGTGGGGAAATCACCTTTTATTAGGTAATGGCAGTGTCGGTGGCGGTATAGACTGGCAACGTCAATCTATTAAAGCGGGCTCTAACGGATTCCCTAATAAAGAACACTTCGACAATACCGGCTTATACCTCACAGGACAGCAAAAATTAGGTGAGATTATCGCCGAAGCGTCTGTACGTTCTGATAATCATTCAGAGTATGGTTGGCATACCACTTGGCAAACGAATTTAGGTTGGGAATTTGTTGAGGGCTATCGTGTCATTGGGGGATATGGTACTGCATTTAAAGCGCCGACCTTGATGCAACTTTATAGTGAGTGGGGAAGTAATCCTGATCTGCAACCTGAAAAGAGCAAACAGTGGGAAGGTGGCTTTGAAGGATTAACGGGGCCGTTAGCATGGCGAGTCACTGCGTATCGCAATGATATTGATTCTTTGATCCAAGGTGAATCTAACAATCCATATCGTAATTACAATGTTGGAAAGGCATTAATTAAAGGTGCCGAATTTACAGGAGAAATGGATACATGGTTTTTCCATCATACCTTTAATTACCAATATATAGATGCAAGAAATAAAGAAACGCACCAACGTCTTGACCGTCGTGCTCGTCAACAGTTGAAATATCAACTTGATTGGCAAGTTGAGAAACTCGATATGGGAGTGACTTACCAATATATTGGCCAGCGCACGGATAAAGATTACGGCACGTATGAGAATGTTTCTTTAGGTGGAGTGAGTCTTTGGGACTTAACTGCATCATATCCTATTACATCACATCTATCGATTCGTGGTAGAATAGCTAACCTGTTTGATAAAGATTATGAGACAGCTTATGGCTATCGCACACCAGGACGTGAATACTTCCTTACAGGAAGCTACAACTTCTGATGCACAACTTACCGCTAACCCTACTGTATTAGTTTTTGATTCAGGGGTTGGCGGTTTATCTGTTTATCGTGAGATCCGTGAAAAATTACCGGATGCTCACTATATCTATGTTTTCGATAATGAAGCTTTCCCTTATGGGGAAAAATCTCAAGAGTTTATTATTGACCGTGTTGTTCGTATCGTTAGTGTGATTGCTGAAAAGCATGATCTTGCGGCAATTGTTATTGCCTGTAATACAGCCAGTACGGTAAGCCTTCCTGCTTTGCGCGCTAAGTTTACCGATATTCCTATTGTGGGAGTTGTGCCCGCCATCAAGCCCGCTGCAAAATTAACGTGTAACGGTGTAGTTGGATTATTAGCGACGAGAGCAACAGTTAAACGGCCTTATACCCATGAACTGATAGAACGCTTTGCAACTGATTGCAAAGTTCACTCTTTAGGTTCGGCCGAGCTGGTGGAATTAGCTGAAAAGAAATTGCACGGTGAAAAAGTCTCTCTAGATGAGCTACGTAAGATTTTAGCACCTTGGCTAAAAATGAAAGAGCCACCCGATACTGTAGTATTAGGTTGTACGCATTTTCCTTTATTAGCAGAAGAACTACTTTCTGTTTTACCTGATGGCACCCGAATTATTGATTCCGGTGCTGCAATTGCACGAAGAACTGCGTGGTTGGTCGTAAATCAAGCGAAAATTAAGGGTTCAAATGAAATTAGCTTCGCTTATTGTCTAAAAGAAGATGAGAATAGCGAATTACTAAAACCTGTTTTAGCAAGCTTTGGTTTTGAATCGCTCAGAAAACTAGCGCTTTAAGTGCAATTTGGTGGAAAATCCAACGGTCAGTAAAAAAACTCAAAAAAAGTGTTGCCAGCTTCACAAAACTCCCTATAATGCGCCCTCGTTGTCACGGCAAACCGCGCTAAGTGAGTTAGCCGAGAGAACAAAGAAAAAAAGTGAAAAGCCTTGAAAATAAACGCTTGACACTGAATGAGGAAGATGTAGAATACGCCTCCTCGCAACAACGCAGAAGACCGGAAACGGCAGCGACTGTTGCACTGCTCTTTAACAAATTATCAGACAATCTGTGTGGGCACTCGCAGAGACGATATCTTCTAAAATATTAGATGTATCAAGTCTTGAAGAGTGAACAACAAAAGTAAATTCATTTATGAATAGCTAAGTTTTCGATTTCTTTGAGCATCAAACACTTTTAATTGAAGAGTTTGATCATGGCTCAGATTGAACGCTGGCGGCAGGCCTAACACATGCAAGTCGAGCGGTAACAGGAGAAAGCTTGCTTTCTTGCTGACGAGCGGCGGACGGGTGAGTAATGTATGGGGATCTGCCCGATAGAGGGGGATAACTACTGGAAACGGTGGCTAATACCGCATGACGTCTACGGACCAAAGCAGGGGCTCTTCGGACCTTGCGCTATCGGATGAACCCATATGGGATTAGCTAGTAGGTGAGGTAATGGCTCACCTAGGCGACGATCTCTAGCTGGTCTGAGAGGATGATCAGCCACACTGGGACTGAGACACGGCCCAGACTCCTACGGGAGGCAGCAGTGGGGAATATTGCACAATGGGCGCAAGCCTGATGCAGCCATGCCGCGTGTATGAAGAAGGCCTTAGGGTTGTAAAGTACTTTCAGCGGGGAGGAAGGTGATAAAGTTAATACCTTTATCAATTGACGTTACCCGCAGAAGAAGCACCGGCTAACTCCGTGCCAGCAGCCGCGGTAATACGGAGGGTGCAAGCGTTAATCGGAATTACTGGGCGTAAAGCGCACGCAGGCGGTCAATTAAGTCAGATGTGAAAGCCCCGAGCTTAACTTGGGAATTGCATCTGAAACTGGTTGGCTAGAGTCTTGTAGAGGGGGGTAGAATTCCACGTGTAGCGGTGAAATGCGTAGAGATGTGGAGGAATACCGGTGGCGAAGGCGGCCCCCTGGACAAAGACTGACGCTCAGGTGCGAAAGCGTGGGGAGCAAACAGGATTAGATACCCTGGTAGTCCACGCTGTAAACGATGTCGATTTAGAGGTTGTGGTCTTGAACCGTGGCTTCTGGAGCTAACGCGTTAAATCGACCGCCTGGGGAGTACGGCCGCAAGGTTAAAACTCAAATGAATTGACGGGGGCCCGCACAAGCGGTGGAGCATGTGGTTTAATTCGATGCAACGCGAAGAACCTTACCTACTCTTGACATCCAGAGAATCCTTTAGAGATAGAGGAGTGCCTTCGGGAACTCTGAGACAGGTGCTGCATGGCTGTCGTCAGCTCGTGTTGTGAAATGTTGGGTTAAGTCCCGCAACGAGCGCAACCCTTATCCTTTGTTGCCAGCGCGTGATGGCGGGAACTCAAAGGAGACTGCCGGTGATAAACCGGAGGAAGGTGGGGATGACGTCAAGTCATCATGGCCCTTACGAGTAGGGCTACACACGTGCTACAATGGCAGATACAAAGAGAAGCGACCTCGCGAGAGCAAGCGGAACTCATAAAGTCTGTCGTAGTCCGGATTGGAGTCTGCAACTCGACTCCATGAAGTCGGAATCGCTAGTAATCGTAGATCAGAATGCTACGGTGAATACGTTCCCGGGCCTTGTACACACCGCCCGTCACACCATGGGAGTGGGTTGCAAAAGAAGTAGGTAGCTTAACCTTCGGGAGGGCGCTTACCACTTTGTGATTCATGACTGGGGTGAAGTCGTAACAAGGTAACCGTAGGGGAACCTGCGGTTGGATCACCTCCTTACCTAAGAGATACGTGTTATGTGCAGTGCTCACACAGATTGTCTGATGAAGAACGAGCAAAAGCGCGTCTGCGAAGCTGACAAGAGTCCCCTTCGTCTAGAGGCCTAGGACACCGCCCTTTCACGGCGGTAACAGGGGTTCGAATCCCCTAGGGGACGCCAATTGCGCGGTATGAGTGAAAGGCGTACCACACTATAGTCTGATGCAAATCAGAGAATAGTTAAGATAATTTTAGCAAGTTATTTTAACTATTATGCTCTTTAACAATCTGGAACAAGCTGAAAAATTGAAAACAAATCAATATATCACCGAGGTATATTGATGAGTCTCTCAAAATCTCAAACTTTGAATGTGTTTTCGACATCGAAGTGGGATGAGCGAGCAATTTACAGTTCGAGGCGGCCAGCGCACAGCCAGCGCAACATACATGAGTATGTGAGCATGGCGAGCACTGCCCAACGACGAAATGTAATCTGCGCAGCCATCACCACCCAGACGTCTTCAAGAAAAGACATCTTCGGGTTGTGAGGTTAAGCGAATAAGCGTACACGGTGGATGCCTAGGCAATCAGAGGCGATGAAGGACGTGCTAATCTGCGATAAGCGTCGGTAAGGTGATATGAACCGTTATACCCGACGATTTCCGAATGGGGAAACCCAATATCCAATGGATATTATCATGACGTGAATACATAGCGTCATGAAGCGAACCGGGAGAACTGAAACATCTCAGTACCCCGAGGAAAAGAAATCAACCGAGATTCCCCTAGTAGCGGCGAGCGAACGGGGAACAGCCCAGAGTCTTAATCAATAGCAGCATCAGGAGAACGGTCTGGAAAGTCCGGCAGTAAAGGGTGATAGCCCCGTATCTGAAGATGCTGTTATTGTGAACTCGATGAGTAGGGCGGGACACGTGTTATCCTGTCTGAATATGGGGGGACCATCCTCCAAGGCTAAATACTCCTGATTGACCGATAGTGAACCAGTACCGTGAGGGAAAGGCGAAAAGAACCCCGGCGAGGGGAGTGAAAAAGAACCTGAAACCGTGTACGTACAAGCAGTAGGAGCCTCTTTATGGGGTGACTGCGTACCTTTTGTATAATGGGTCAGCGACTTATATTCTGTAGCAAGGTTAACCGTATAGGGGAGCCGTAGGGAAACCGAGTCTTAACTGGGCGAATGAGTTGCAGGGTATAGACCCGAAACCCGGTGATCTATCCATGGGCAGGTTGAAGGTTGGGTAACACTAACTGGAGGACCGAACCGACTAATGTTGAAAAATTAGCGGATGACTTGTGGATGGGGGTGAAAGGCCAATCAAACCGGGAGATAGCTGGTTCTCCCCGAAAGCTATTTAGGTAGCGCCTCGTGAACTCATCTTCGGGGGTAGAGCACTGTTTCGACTAGGGGGTCATCCCGACTTACCAACTCGATGCAAACTGCGAATACCGAAGAATGTTATCACGGGAGACACACGGCGGGTGCTAACGTCCGTCGTGAAGAGGGAAACAACCCAGACCGCCAGCTAAGGTCCCAAAGTCATGGTTAAGTGGGAAACGAAGTGGGAAGGCTCAGACAGCCAGGATGTTGGCTTAGAAGCAGCCATCATTTAAAGAAAGCGTAATAGCTCACTGGTCGAGTCGGCCCGCGCGGAAGATGTAACGGGGCTAAACCATGCACCGAAGCTGCGGCAGCGACACTATGTGTTGTTGGGTAGGGGAGCGTTCTGTAAGCCTGCGAAGGTGTACTGTGAGGTATGCTGGAGGTATCAGAAGTGCGAATGCTGACATAAGTAACGATAATGCGGGTGAAAAACCCGCACGCCGGAAGACCAAGGGTTCCTGTCCAACGTTAATCGGGGCAGGGTGAGTCGACCCCTAAGGCGAGGCTGAAAAGCGTAGTCGATGGGAAACGGGTTAATATTCCCGTACTGGTGGTAACTGCGATGGGGGAACGGAGAAGGCTAGGTTGTCCGGGCGACGGTCGTCCCGGTTCAAGCATGTAGGCAGAGTGATTAGGCAAATCCGGTCACTTAATGCTGAGGTGTGATGACGAGCCACTAAGGTGGTGAAGCAATTGATGCCCTGCTTCCAGGAAAAGCCTCTAAGCTTCAGGTTACCAACAATCGTACCCCAAACCGACACAGGTGGTCAGGTAGAGAATACTCAGGCGCTTGAGAGAACTCGGGTGAAGGAACTAGGCAAAATGGTGCCGTAACTTCGGGAGAAGGCACGCTGGCGGTAAGTGAAGTCCCTCGCGGACGGAGCCGAAGCCAGTCGAAGATACCAGCTGGCTGCAACTGTTTATTAAAAACACAGCACTGTGCAAACACGAAAGTGGACGTATACGGTGTGACGCCTGCCCGGTGCTGGAAGGTTAATTGATGGGGTTATCCGTAAGGAGAAGCTCTTGATCGAAGCCCCAGTAAACGGCGGCCGTAACTATAACGGTCCTAAGGTAGCGAAATTCCTTGTCGGGTAAGTTCCGACCTGCACGAATGGCGTAATGATGGCCAGGCTGTCTCCACCCGAGACTCAGTGAAATTGAACTCGCTGTGAAGATGCAGTGTACCCGCGGCAAGACGGAAAGACCCCGTGAACCTTTACTATAGCTTGACACTGAACATTGAGCCTTGATGTGTAGGATAGGTGGGAGACTTTGAAGTGTGGACGCCAGTCTGCATGGAGTCAACCTTGAAATACCACCCTTTAACGTTTGATGTTCTAACCTAGGTCCATAATCTGGATCGGGGACCGTGTCTGGTGGGTAGTTTGACTGGGGCGGTCTCCTCCTAAAGAGTAACGGAGGAGCACGAAGGTTGGCTAAGCATGGTCGGACATCATGCGGTTAGTGCAAAGGCATAAGCCAGCTTGACTGTGAGAGTGACGGCTCGAGCAGGTACGAAAGTAGGTCTTAGTGATCCGGTGGTTCTGAATGGAAGGGCCATCGCTCAACGGATAAAAGGTACTCCGGGGATAACAGGCTGATACCGCCCAAGAGTTCATATCGACGGCGGTGTTTGGCACCTCGATGTCGGCTCATCACATCCTGGGGCTGAAGTAGGTCCCAAGGGTATGGCTGTTCGCCATTTAAAGTGGTACGCGAGCTGGGTTTAGAACGTCGTGAGACAGTTCGGTCCCTATCTGCCGTGGGCGTTGGAAGATTGAGAGGGGTTGCTCCTAGTACGAGAGGACCGGAGTGAACGCACCACTGGTGTTCGGGTTGTCATGCCAATGGCATTGCCCGGTAGCTAAGTGCGGAAGAGATAACCGCTGAAAGCATCTAAGCGGGAAACTTGCCTCGAGATGAGTCTTCCCTGTCACCTTGAGTGACCTAAAGGAACGTTTAAGACTAAGACGTTGATAGGCTGGGTGTGTAAGCGTAGCGATACGTTGAGCTAACCAGTACTAATGAACCGTGAGGCTTAACCTGACAACACCGAAGGTGTTTTGTCTGAGAGACAGACAGTAGATGAAGTAAGCTTGTTTAAGATTGACATTACTGGCGACTGACCGAAAGGAAGGAAGCGGGTAATAAACCGAATTTGCTTGGCGGCCATAGCGCAACGGTCCCACCTGATCCCATGCCGAACTCAGAAGTGAAACGTTGTAGCGCCGATGGTAGTGTGGGGTCTCCCCATGTGAGAGTAGGGAACTGCCAGGCATTAAATTTAGGCTGTGTCAGCCGGTGACAATAAGCCACTAGTGCTGATATGGCTCAGTTGGTAGAGCACACCCTTGGTAAGGGTGAGGTCCCCAGTTCGAATCTGGGTATCAGCACCAATAAAAAATTTATTATAACTGCAAAACAGACAGTTATAAATACCGAATTTGCTTGGCGGCCATAGCGCAACGGTCCCACCTGATCCCATGCCGAACTCAGAAGTGAAACGTTGTAGCGCCGATGGTAGTGTGGGGTCTCCCCATGTGAGAGTAGGGAACTGCCAGGCATTAAATAAGACGAGAAAGCCAACCCAATGGGTTGGCTTTTTTGCGTTTAAGACATTTAAAATACAAATATATTTTCTCTCTTCTAATCACTTATCACTTTGCTATCCTCGACGATGCTTGGCTGTTAAACTAAGCTATCAGCTAAATGAGGTAGACTTTCATGAAAGAATCGGTTTCATTGCAAGCATTTAATACATTTGGTTTGAGAGCAAAAGCTCACCAAATAGAAACTGCAAATAATAAAGATGAGCTTTGTACATATTGGCAAAATGCCCATGAGAAGAGATTACCAACCCTTATTCTAGGTGGCGGTAGTAACGTACTATTTACTGAAGATTTTAATGGTATTGTTATCCGTAACTGTATTGCAGGTATTGAAATTACTGAAGATGCACAATATTGGTCTGTTCATGTTGGCGCTGGCGAGAGTTGGCATTCGCTTATTGAATATCTGTTAGAAAAAAACATCTATGGACTGGAAAATTTAGCGTTGATCCCAGGCAATGTTGGTTCTGCGCCAATACAAAATATTGGTGCTTATGGTAAAGAGCTGAAAGATGTTTGTGCCTACGTTGACATTGTTGAATTAAGTACAGGTAATATTAGCCGACTAACAAATGAAGAGTGTGAGTTTGGTTATCGCGATAGCATTTTCAAACATCATTATCAGCAAGGCTTTGCTATTATTGCTGTCGGTTTACTACTAAGTAAAAAATGGGAACCTATTCTTACTTATGGTGATTTATCAAAATTATCATTAGAAACTGTTACACCAAAGGATGTGTTCGAATCTGTATGCTTAATGAGAACGAGCAAGCTACCAGATCCGGAAATAACGGGTAATGCTGGAAGCTTTTTTAAAAATCCGATTGTTGATATTCGTATTGCACAACAATTAAAAACAGAATATCCATTTTGCCCTCAATATGTACAGCGAGATGGTGTGAAGCTTGCCGCTGGTTGGTTGATTGATCAATGTGGTCTTAAAGGGCATCAAATTGGCGGTGCGGCAGTCCACACTAAACAAGCGCTGGTACTTATTAATAAAGAAGGTAATGCGACAGGTGAGGATATTGTGAGCTTAGCTGCATATATTCGCCAGAAAGTCTCAGAACGCTTCGGTGTAAAATTAGAGCCAGAAGTTCGCTTTATTGGCCAATATGGCGAAATCAATGCTGTGGATGCTATTTCATGAAAGAAACACCAACTCCTTTATTATTAATTAAAATTCTTGCTGATGGAAATATTCATTCAGGAGAGCAATTAGGCGAAAGTTTAGGAATGACTCGCGCAGGCATTAATAAACATATTCAGACATTGCGTAGCTGGGGTATCGACGTTCAGACGGTTGCAGGAAAAGGTTATCAATTAGATGCGCCAATGAACTTGCTGAACGCAGATATTGTGAATCAGAATATTAAAGGTGAGCCAGCTAGCGTTATTCCTGTTATAGATTCTACAAATCAGTATTTGATCCAACGTATTAGCGAATTAAAATCGGGTGATGTCTGTATTGCTGAATATCAGTCTGCTGGACGAGGTAGAAGAGGACGCCAATGGATTTCGCCTTTTGGTAGAAATTTATATTTGAGTATGTATTGGAAACTCGATCAAGGACCTGCGGCAGCAATAGGACTGAGTTTAGTTGTTGGCGTTATTATGGCCGAAGTATTACAAAAACTTGGTGCAGATGGCGTTAAAGTAAAATGGCCTAACGATCTCTATTTAAATGATAAAAAGCTTTCAGGTATTCTTGTTGAATTAACAGGGAAGACGGGTGATGTTGCTCATATTGTAACGGGTATTGGTATCAATATTGCGATGAGTAAAAATCAAAATGAAGTAATTAACCAACAATGGATTAATTTAGAGCAAGTTGGTATTAGGATTGACAGAAATGAACTTGCTTGTGAAATTACTAATGCATTAAGAGAAGCATTTACTCAGTTTGAAAAACAAGGGTTATCTATCTTTATAGAACGTTGGAAAAGTTTAGATAACTTTATGCATAGACGGGTAAAACTCATTATCGGTGAAAAAGAAATCTTTGGCATTGCTAAGGGTATTAATGATCAAGGAGCTTTACTTTTAGAGCAAGATGGTAAAGTTACACCTTATATAGGTGGTGAAATTTCACTAAGAAGTGCATCGTAATGTTTTAAATTGCGTCGAATGTCTGAATTGAAAAAGCTTTCTCTAATGGGAAAGCTTTTTTGTTATTTATATTATTAAATCTATTTAGAGCTAGAAGAAATTAGCAAATAATTGTTCAGTTTTACTTACGTAATCTAACGTTACTAATTGTATGATTATGACCTTTGGTTAAGATCAAACTTGCTCTTTCTCTTGTTGGCAAAATGTTTTGTTTTAAGTTTAATCCATTAATTTCTTGCCAAATGGATGAGGCTATTTCTATAGATTCTTCTCTGCTTAATTTAGAGTAATTATTAAAATACGATTCAGGATCAGTAAATGCACCTTCTCTAAATTTTAAAAAGCGACTGATATACCAGTGTTTTAGTAATTCTTCTTCAGCATCAACATAAATAGAAAAATCTACATAATCTGATACGAAAACATTATGTGGGTCATGAGGGTAATCTTGATTGCTCTGTAATACATTCAATCCTTCAAGAATTAAGATGTCAGGTTGCTCAATAACCTGTTTCTTATCTGGAATGATGTCATACACTAAATGAGAATAGACAGGAGCTGTCACTTGTTTCTTACCTGATTTTATATCAGAAACGAAAGAGACGAGGCTATGCATATCATAGGATTCAGGAAATCCTTTTTTCTTCATTATCCCACGTTTCTTTAACTCTGCATTAGGTAAAAGAAAACCATCAGTAGTAATTAAATCTACTTTACGATGTTCTGGCCAACGCGTTAAAAGTGCTTGTAGCAAGCGAGCTGTCGTACTTTTACCAACAGCAACACTGCCCGCGATACCAATAATATATGGAATTTTAGCGCTTCTTGTGCCAAGAAATTGCTCTAAGACGGCTTGACGGCGTAAGTTAGAGCTAATGTAAAAATTGAGTAATCTTGAAAGAGGAAGATAAATCTCAATAACATCATCAATGGAAATTTCTTCGTTAATTCCTTTTAAGTCTGCAATTTCTTTCTCTGTTAGCGTCAAAGGAACGGAGTCTCTTAACGTTGCCCAGTGCTTTCTGTCAAATTCTAAATAAGGGGTTATAAAGCGTTCTTTGTTATTCATAAGCCAACATCTGCCTAGTCTTCGCAGGTTGGACAGGCTGTTTAAAACACCCGTATCCGATAAAAAATAAACAGCATCATAACGAGTCATGCTTCATTGGCGTAGATATTTTTAAAATTTTTCTACTTTTTTTGACGCGAACTGAATAAATTTGTAAAAAAAGTATAAAAAATAGACATGAAAATTATTTTTTAGCGTAGACTAGTGAGTGCGTAATGAATTTTTTTCTAAAAATTTATTGAGTACAATAAATTTAAGGGCTTAAAAGATAAATTAGAATTCGAATTTATCCTGAATTGTTGTTGTCATTTTGGTCGTTTTTTTCCTAAAAAATCAACAATTCAATCAAAAATGAACAAAATCTAAGCAAAAGAACAAATATCGCAATTTTTTTGTTGCATCATGATGAAAGTCCTCCTAGAATGCGCACCACTTAGCCGGCATAGCTCAGTTGGTAGAGCAACTGACTTGTAATCAGTAGGTCCCGAGTTCGACTCTTGGTGCCGGCACCATTAAAATTTAGTTGGTGGGATACCCAAGCGGCCAAAGGGAGCAGACTGTAAATCTGCCGTCACAGACTTCGAAGGTTCGAATCCTTCTCCCACCACCATTAATTCCTTACTTAAGTGTTTTCAAATAGTAAACTCTTGAGTAGAATACAAAGCTGATTTTAAGTCAGGTAGCCGAGTTCTGCGGGCATCGTATAATGGCTATTACCTCAGCCTTCCAAGCTGATGATGCGGGTTCGATTCCCGCTGCCCGCTCCAGATGTGCTGATATAGCTCAGTTGGTAGAGCGCACCCTTGGTAAGGGTGAGGTCGGCAGTTCGAATCTGCCTATCAGCACCACTCCTTCATGTTCTTGCCTCCCTGATTAAAATCTTAACAAGCAATAGCAAATCGCTAATTTACTTACTGCTTGGTTGATGTGGTGTAACCACCGATTCCGTGTCTTAGAGGGACAATTTAAATGTCTAAAGAAAAATTTGAACGTTCAAAACCGCACGTTAACGTTGGTACTATCGGCCACGTTGACCACGGTAAAACTACTCTGACTGCTGCAATCACTACAGTTTTAGCTAAAACTTACGGTGGTGCTGCTCGTGCATTCGATCAAATCGATAACGCACCAGAAGAAAAAGCTCGTGGTATCACCATTTCTACTTCACACGTAGAATATGACACACCAACTCGTCACTACGCACACGTAGACTGCCCAGGTCACGCCGACTATGTTAAAAACATGATCACTGGTGCTGCGCAAATGGACGGAGCTATCCTGGTAGTTGCTGCGACTGATGGCCCAATGCCACAAACTCGTGAGCACATCCTGTTAGGTCGTCAGGTTGGTGTTCCTTACATCATCGTATTCCTGAACAAATGTGACATGGTAGATGATGAAGAGTTACTGGAATTAGTAGAAATGGAAGTTCGTGAACTTCTGTCTCAGTACGATTTCCCAGGTGATGACACTCCAGTAATTCGTGGTTCAGCGCTGAAAGCACTGGAAGGCGAAGCAGAGTGGGAAGCAAAAATTGTTGAATTAGCAGAAGCACTGGATTCATACATCCCAGAACCAGAGCGTGCAATTGACAAGCCATTCCTGTTACCAATCGAAGACGTATTCTCAATCTCAGGCCGTGGTACAGTAGTAACAGGTCGTGTTGAGCGTGGTGTTGTTAAAGTTGGTGAAGAAGTTGAAATCGTTGGTATCAAACCAACAGTTAAAACAACTTGTACTGGCGTTGAAATGTTCCGTAAATTACTTGACGAAGGTCGTGCAGGTGAGAACGTTGGTGTTCTGCTGCGTGGTACTAAACGTGAAGAAATCGAACGTGGACAAGTACTGGCTAAACCAGGTTCAATCAAGCCACACACTAAATTCGAATCAGAAGTTTATATTCTGAGCAAAGATGAAGGTGGTCGTCACACTCCATTCTTCAAAGGCTACCGTCCACAGTTCTACTTCCGTACAACTGACGTAACTGGTACTATCGAATTACCAGAAGGCGTAGAAATGGTAATGCCAGGTGACAACATCAACATGATCGTTGAACTGATTCACCCAATCGCGATGGACGACGGTTTACGTTTCGCTATCCGCGAAGGTGGCCGTACAGTAGGTGCGGGCGTTGTTGCTAAAGTATTAGGTTAATTACTCGCGTAATTCTCCTAGAGAAGGGCATCAATTGATGCCCTTTTTTGTATCTAGAAATAGTTCTTTTTATCTTAGCTAAATCTAATCCTCAATTTATTCTCTTATTATCATGTTAGTTTCTATATTAGATTAGAACATCTAAGTTAAATAGAAATTGAAATCACAATAGTTATCATTTACTATTCGCTATGTGAGTAGTTAATGAGGTTGCTATTATGTACGTCTGTCTTTGCCATGGTGTGAGTGATAAAAAAATCATATCCACAGTTCATAAACATCAAATCCACACTATTAATGAATTACGCAAGATCTTACCTGTTGGTAGTTGTTGCGGTAAGTGTGTACGCCAAGCTCGTCAAATCATTGAAAATGAGCAATCTCTCCTTTATCCTCAAATTTCTGAAGTTGCATAACAAATTTTAAATTTCCTTTCTCTCCACTTTGTATAAAAGGTCTACACTAAAAAGACTGGAAGCAAAGGAGCATAAAAATGAAAGGTGATAAAAAAATGATAGCCCACCTTAATAAATTATTAGGTGGTGAGCTTGTTGCGATTAATCAGTATTTCCTGCATGCCCGAATGTTCAAAAATTGGGGGCTAACTCGTCTCAATGAAATGGAATACCATGAATCTATCGATGAAATGAAACATGCTGATAGATATATTGAACGTATTTTATTTCTAGAGGGGCTTCCTAACTTACAAGATTTAGGCAAACTAAATATCGGTGAAGATGTTGAAGAGATGCTACGCTCTGATCTTGAATTAGAACTTGGCGGTGCCAAAGATTTACGTGAAGCAATAGCGTATGCTGATTCTATTCATGACTATGTGAGCCGAGATTTAATGTTAGAAATCTTAACTGATGAAGAAGGGCACATTGATTGGATTGAAACTCAGCTTGAGTTAATTGAGCGTATAGGACTTCAAAATTACCTACAAACTCAGATTATTGAAGAATAATCCTCAATAAAAAAGGCGTCAATTTTCTCTTATCGACAACATTTACAAACCTATTTAAAGCAAAGGGAATGAAGATTGCCTTTGCTTTTTTCATTTTTTAAATAATAAAGCTTATTTTTATCGATGATTTTTTATTCTTGGCTTGATTTCATCACTCAGGCAAGTATAATGCGCAGGCTCACTGATTTAGTGAGGCTGATTAATCAGCTAATGCAGATTTTTTATTGCATTAAATATAATACTCCCGATTGGGGAGTTATATGCAGAACGATTACACTCTCTCATCAATCGAAATGGGTACGAGTAGTGATCATTTACGTTTATAAAAAATAGTTGGAGCTCTGGTCTCATGCAGAACCAAAGAATCCGTATCCGCCTGAAAGCTTTTGATCATCGTCTGATTGATCAATCAACTGCGGAAATCGTAGAGACTGCTAAGCGCACTGGTGCGCAAGTTCGTGGTCCAATCCCACTGCCGACTCGCAAAGAGCGTTTCACAGTGTTGATTTCTCCGCACGTTAATAAAGATGCGCGTGATCAGTATGAAATTCGCACTCACAAACGTCTGGTTGACATCGTTGAGCCAACCGAGAAAACCGTTGATGCTCTGATGCGTCTGGATCTGGCTGCCGGCGTAGACGTGCAGATCAGCCTAGGTTAATCAGGTCATCAAGCGATTGAGAGGTTGAAACAATGATTGGTTTAGTCGGTAAGAAAGTAGGAATGACGCGTATCTTCACTGAAGATGGCGTTTCAATCCCTGTAACCGTTATCGAAATTGAAAACAACCGTGTTACTCAGGTCAGAGATCTGGAGAAAGACGGTTATCGTGCCATTCAGGTGACTACTGGTAGCAAAAAAGCTAACCGTGTACTGAAACCTGAAGCAGGTCATTTTGCTAAAGCTGGTGTCGAAGCTGGCCGCTTACTACGTGAATTCCGTCTGAATGAAGGCGAAGAATACACTGTAGGTCAAAGCATTAGCGTAGAAATTTTCGCTGACGTTAAAAAAGTCGACGTTACTGGAACATCTAAAGGTAAAGGTTTTGCTGGTACTGTAAAGCGCTGGAACTTCCGTACTCAAGATGCTACCCACGGTAACTCCTTGTCTCACCGTGTTCCGGGTTCTATCGGTCAGAACCAGACTCCGGGTAAGGTGTTCAAAGGCAAGAAAATGGCAGGTCAACTGGGTAACGAACAAGTTACCGTTCAGAGCCTGGAAGTAGTACGTGTTGACGCTGAGCGCAACCTGCTGCTGGTCAAAGGTGCTGTTCCAGGTGCAACTGGCAGTGACCTGATCGTTAAACCAGCTGTCAAGGCGTAACGTCGAGGAGATAGGAATGGAATTGGTAATGAAAGACGCGCAAGGCGCGCTGACTGTTTCCGAAACTACCTTCGGGCGTGACTTTAACGAAGCGCTTGTGCATCAAGTAGTCGTTGCATACGCTGCTGGTGCTCGTCAAGGTACTCGTGCTCAGAAAACCCGTGCTGAAGTTTCTGGTTCAGGCAAAAAGCCTTGGAGACAGAAAGGTACAGGTCGTGCACGTTCAGGTTCAATCAAGAGCCCAATTTGGCGCTCTGGTGGTGTTAGCTTCGCAGCTAAACCACAGGACCACAGTCAAAAAGTAAACAAAAAGATGTACCGTGGTGCTCTGAAGAGCATTCTGTCTGAGCTGGTACGTCAAGATCGTCTGATCGTCGTAGAGAAGTTCTCTGTTGAAGCGCCTAAAACTAAACTTTTAGCACAGAAACTGAAAGATATGGCTCTGGAAGATGTTCTGATCATCACTGCTGATGTAGATGAGAATCTGTATTTAGCAGCACGCAACTTATATAAAGTTGACGTACGTGATGCAGCAACAATCGACCCTGTTAGCTTAATCGCCTTCGACAAAGTCGTCATGACTGCTGACGCTGTGAAGCAAGTTGAGGAGATGCTGGCATGATCCGTGAAGAACGTCTGCTGAAAGTACTGCGCGCGCCGCATGTATCTGAAAAAGCTTCTATCGCGATGGAAAAATCAAACACCATCGTTCTCAAAGTTGCTAAAGACGCGACCAAAGCAGAGATTAAAGCAGCTGTACAAAAACTGTTTGAAGTCGAAGTTGAAAGTGTTAACACTCTGCTGATGAAAGGCAAAGTGAAACGTCACGGTCAGCGTATTGGTCGTCGTAGCGACTGGAAAAAAGCTTACGTCACCCTGAAGGAAGGCCAGAATCTGGACTTCGTCGGCGGCGCTGAGTAAGTCGGAGGAGTAAAGAACAATGGCAATTGTTAAATGTAAACCTACGTCTCCGGGCCGTCGCCACGTAGTTAAAGTGGTAAACCCTGAGCTGCATAAAGGGAAACCTTATGCGCCATTGCTGGAAAAAAACAGCAAGTCCGGTGGTCGTAACAACAATGGTCGTATCACTACCCGTCATATCGGTGGTGGTCACAAACAGGCTTACCGTATTGTTGACTTCAAACGCAACAAAGATGGTATCCCTGCAACAGTAGAACGTCTGGAATATGATCCAAACCGTTCAGCTAACATCGCTTTAGTGCTGTATGCTGATGGTGAACGTCGCTACATTCTGGCTCCAAAAGGCCTGAAAGCGGGTGATAAAGTTCAGTCTGGCGTTGATGCTGCTATCAAAGCGGGTAACACCTTACCAATGCGTAATATCCCGGTTGGTTCTACAGTTCATAACGTAGAAATGAAACCAGGTAAAGGTGGTCAGTTAGCTCGTTCAGCTGGTACTTACGTTCAGATCGTTGCTCGTGATGGTGCTTATGTCACTATTCGTCTGCGCTCTGGTGAAATGCGTAAAGTTCCTTCTGATTGCCGTGCAACTATCGGTGAAGTTGGCAACTCTGAGCACATGTTACGCGTTCTGGGTAAAGCTGGTGCAAGTCGCTGGCGTGGTATTCGTCCTACCGTTCGCGGTACTGCGATGAACCCAGTCGATCACCCACATGGTGGTGGTGAAGGTCGTAACTTTGGTAAACACCCAGTAACACCTTGGGGCGTTCAAACCAAAGGTAAGAAGACTCGTAAAAACAAACGCACTGAACATTTCATCGTTCATCGTCGTACTAAGAAATAATTAGAGGATAAGCCATGCCACGTTCTCTCAAGAAAGGTCCTTTCATTGACCTGCACTTGCTGAAGAAGGTAGAGAAAGCGGTGGAAAGCGGTGACAAAAAGCCTGTTAAGACTTGGTCCCGTCGTTCAACGATCTTTCCTAACATGATCGGTTTGACCATCGCTGTCCATAATGGTCGTCAGCATGTTCCAGTTTACGTTTCCGACGAAATGGTTGGTCACAAACTGGGTGAATTCGCGCCGACCCGTACTTATCGCGGTCATGCAGCCGATAAAAAGGCTAAGAAAAAATAAGGTAGGAGGAAGAGATGGAAACTATCGCTATGCATCGCCACGCTCGTTCTTCTGCTCAGAAGGTTCGCTTGGTAGCTGACCTGATTCGCGGTAAGAAAGTGTCGCAAGCTCTGGAAATTTTAACCTTTACCAACAAGAAAGCTGCTGGTTTAGTGAAGAAAGTACTGGAGTCTGCTATTGCTAATGCAGAACACAACGATGGCGCTGACATTGATGATCTGAAAGTAGCTAAGATCTTTGTTGACGAAGGTCCTTCTATGAAGCGCATTATGCCTCGTGCAAAAGGCCGTGCAGATCGTATTCTGAAGCGCACCAGCCACATCACTGTGGTTGTGTCTGATCGCTGAGACTCTGGAGACTAGCAATGGGTCAAAAAGTACATCCTAATGGTATCCGCCTTGGCATTGTCAAGCCTTGGAATTCCACATGGTATGCGGGTACCAATGAATTCGCTGACAACCTAGACAGCGACTTTAAAGTACGTCAGTACTTAACTAAAGAACTGGCTAAAGCATCTGTATCTCGTATCGTTATCGAACGTCCTGCGAAAAGCATCCGTGTGACTATTCACACTGCTCGCCCAGGCATCGTTATCGGTAAAAAAGGTGAAGATGTTGAAAAACTGCGCAAAAACGTAGCGGATATCGCTGGCGTTCCTGCGCAAATTAATATCGCCGAAGTACGTAAACCTGAACTGGACGCAAAATTAGTTGCTGACAGCATCACTTCACAGCTGGAACGTCGTGTTATGTTCCGTCGTGCTATGAAGCGTGCGGTACAGAACGCTATGCGTTTAGGCGCTAAAGGTATTAAAGTGGAAGTAAGTGGTCGCTTAGGTGGCGCTGAAATCGCTCGTACTGAATGGTATCGTGAAGGTCGTGTACCTCTGCACACTCTGCGTGCAGATATCGACTACAATACCTCAGAAGCACAAACCACTTATGGTGTGCTCGGCGTTAAGGTATGGATCTTCAAAGGTGAGATCCTGGGTGGTATGGCTGCAGTTGAACAGGCGGAAAAACCGGCTGCTCAACCTAAAAAGCAGCAGCGTAAAGGCCGCAAGTAAGGAGAGTCGCTGATGTTACAACCAAAGCGTACAAAATTCCGTAAAGTGCACAAAGGCCGCAACCGTGGCTTAGCTGCTGGTGCGGATGTAAGCTTCGGGACTTACGGTCTTAAAGCTGTGGGCCGTGGTCGTCTGACTGCACGTCAGATCGAAGCGGCACGTCGTGCAATGACCCGTGCAGTTAAGCGTCAGGGTAAAATCTGGATCCGTGTGTTCCCAGACAAACCAATCACTGAAAAGCCGCTCGAAGTCCGTATGGGTAAAGGTAAAGGTAACGTTGAGTATTGGGTTGCCTTAATCCAGCCAGGTAAAGTCCTGTATGAAATGGATGGTGTGCCTGAAGAACTGGCCCGTGAAGCATTCAAGCTGGCGGCAGCAAAACTGCCTATCAAAACCACCTTTGTAACTAAGACGGTGATGTAATGAAAGCAAAAGAGCTGCGCGAAAAGAGCGTTGAAGAGCTGAACACAGAACTGCTGAACTTACTGCGTGAGCAGTTTAACCTGCGTATGCAGGCAGCAAGTGGTCAGTTACAACAGTCTCATCTGTTGAAACAAGTGCGTCGTAATATCGCACGCGTTAAGACTTTACTGACTGAGAAGGCGGGTGCGTAATGACCGATAAAATCCGTACTCTGCAAGGTCGTGTAGTTAGTGACAAAATGGAGAAATCTATTGTCGTTGCTATCGATCGTATGGTTAAACACCCATTATATGGTAAGTTTATCCGTCGTACGACCAAACTGCATGTACATGACGAGAACAACGAATGTGGAATTGGTGACGTAGTAGAAATTCGTCAAACACGTCCACTGTCTAAGACTAAGTCTTGGGCGTTAGTTCGCGTTGTAGAAAAAGCTGTTCTGTAATAAAATAGCCTTTTCGTACGAAATAAACGGCTCAAAACTGAACGAGCCGTTTATTTTTTCTGTCCATATCGAGAATGTGGTGTTATAATGCCGCTCCCTCGTATTATGGGATATTGAACGGCCTCTTCTAATGTGGAAGTGGCTCAGTAGTAGTTGACATTTAGCGGAGCACTAAAATGATCCAAGAACAGACTATGCTGAACGTGGCCGACAACTCCGGTGCACGTCGCGTAATGTGTATCAAGGTTCTAGGTGGCTCGCACCGTCGCTACGCAGATGTAGGTGACATCATCAAAATTACCATCAAGGAAGCAATTCCACGTGGTAAAGTTAAGAAAGGTGATGTACTGAAAGCGGTAGTGGTGCGCACCAAGAAGGGTGTTCGTCGCCCTGACGGTTCTGTCATTCGCTTCGATAGCAACGCTTGTGTATTGTTAAACAACAACAGCGAGCAAGTTATTGGTACGCGTATTTTTGGGCCGGTTACTCGTGAACTTCGTAACGAGAAGTTTATGAAAATAATCTCTCTGGCACCTGAAGTACTCTAAGGAGCAGGCAATGGCAGCGAAAATCCGTCGTGAAGACGAAGTTATCGTGCTAACTGGTAAAGATAAAGGTAAGCGCGGTAAAGTAAAACAGGTTCTTTCTTCTGGTAAAGTTATCGTTGAAGGTATCAATCTGGTTAAAAAACATCAGAAGCCAGTTCCGGCTCTGAACCAACCAGGTGGCATCGTTGAAAAAGAAGCTTCTATTCAAGTTTCTAACGTTGCAATCTTCAATGCGGCAACCGGCAAGGCTGACCGTGTAGGTTTTAGATTCGAAGACGGCAAAAAAGTTCGTTTCTTCAAGTCTAATAAAGAAACTATCAAGTAATTTGGAGTATACGATGGCGAAACTGCATGATTACTACAAAGACGAGGTAGTCCAAAAACTGATGTCTCAGTTTGGTTACCATTCTGTCATGCAAGTCCCTCGGGTCGAGAAGATCACCCTGAACATGGGTGTTGGTGAAGCGATTGTTGATAAAAAACTGCTGGACAATGCAGCAGCTGATTTAGCAGCAATCTCAGGTCAAAAACCTTTGATCACCAAAGCACGCAAATCTGTTGCAGGCTTCAAAATCCGCCAGGGCTATCCGATCGGCTGTAAAGTGACCCTGCGTGGCGAACGCATGTGGGAGTTCTTTGAACGCCTGATCTCTATTGCTGTACCACGTATCCGTGACTTCCGTGGTTTGTCCGCTAAATCATTTGATGGACGTGGTAACTACAGCATGGGCGTACGTGAGCAAATCATCTTCCCTGAAATCGATTACGATAAAGTGGATCGTGTTCGTGGTTTGGATATTACCATTACTACGACTGCGAAATCAGATGATGAAGGTCGCGCACTGTTAGCAGCGTTTAACTTCCCGTTCCGCAAGTAAGGCAGGGCATTCATGGCTAAGAAATCTATGAAAGCACGTGATGTAAAACGTGCGAATTTAGCTGAGAAATTCTTCGCAAAACGCGCAGAACTGAAAGCTATCGTTTCAGATGTGAACGTATCTGACGAAGATCGTTGGAATGCTGTTCTGAAACTGCAAACTATGCCACGTGATTCAAGTCCTTCACGTCAGCGTAACCGCTGCCGTCAAACTGGACGTCCGCACGGTTTCCTGCGGAAATTTGGCCTCAGCCGTATTAAAGTCCGTGAAGCCGCTATGCGCGGTGAAATCCCGGGCCTTAGAAAGGCTAGCTGGTAATTACCATAATTGAATCACGGGAGTAAAGACAGATGAGCATGCAAGATCCCATCGCGGATATGCTGACCCGTATCCGTAACGGTCAGGCCGCGAATAAAGTTGCGGTCACAATGCCTTCCTCCAAGCTGAAAGTGGCGATTGCCAACGTGCTTAAGGAAGAAGGTTATATCGAAGATTTTAAAATTGAAGGCGACACTAAGCCAGAATTGGAAATTACTTTAAAATATTTCCAAGGTAAGGCTGTAGTAGAAAGCATTCAGCGCGTAAGCCGTCCAAGTCTGCGCATCTATAAAAGAAAAGATGAGCTGCCACAAGTTATGGCAGGACTGGGCATCGCTGTTGTTTCTACCTCAAAAGGTGTTATGACTGATCGTGCAGCTCGCCAAGCAGGTCTTGGTGGCGAGATTATCTGCTACGTAGCTTAATTCGGGAGGAAAGAATGTCTCGTGTGGCAAAAGCACCCGTCGTCATTCCTGCCGGCGTAGAGGTTAAACTCAACGGTCAGGTAATTACGATTAAGGGTAAAAACGGCGAGCTAACTCGTACTATCCATAATGCAGTTGAAATTCAACATGCTGACAACCAGTTAACTTTCGCACCTCGCGATGGTTTTGCTGATGCATGGGCACAGGCGGGTACTACTCGTTCTCTGTTAAATGCAATGGTTGTAGGTGTTACCGAAGGCTTCACTAAGAAACTGCAACTGGTAGGTGTAGGTTATCGTGCGTCTATTAAAGGCAATGCGGTTAACTTATCAGTAGGTTTTTCACATCCAGTGGAACACCAACTGCCAGCAGGCATCACTGCTGAATGTCCAACACAAACTGAAATCGTACTGAAAGGTGCGGATAAGCAAGTGATTGGTCAAGTAGCAGCTGAACTGCGTGCTTACCGTCGCCCTGAACCTTATAAAGGTAAAGGTATTCGTTACGCCGACGAAGTTGTGCGTATCAAAGAGGCTAAGAAGAAGTAAGGTAACACTATGGATAAGAAAGCAGCTCGTATCCGTCGTGCGACCCGCGCACGCCGTAAGCTCCAAGAATTGGGTGCGACTCGCCTGGTGGTACACCGTACCCCTCGCCATATTTATGCGCAGGTTATTGCACCAAACGGTTCTGAAACTTTGGTGGCCGCTTCTACTACAGAAAAAGCTATCATTGAGCAACTGAAAAACACTGGAAACAAAGAAGCAGCAGCAGTAGTTGGTAAAATTGTTGCTGAACGCGCTCTGGAAAAAGGTATCAAAGTAGTATCATTTGACCGTTCCGGTTTCCAATATCATGGTCGAGTCCAGGCACTGGCAGATGCTGCCCGTGAAGCTGGCCTTCAGTTCTAAGGTAGGAGTGTAAGATGGCTCACATCGAGAAACAAGCTGGCGAACTGCAGGAAAAGCTGATCGCGGTAAACCGCGTATCTAAAACCGTTAAAGGTGGTCGTATCTTTAGCTTCACCGCTCTTACAGTAGTTGGTGATGGTAATGGCCGCGTTGGTTTTGGATATGGCAAAGCTCGCGAAGTTCCGGCAGCAATCCAGAAAGCGATGGAAAAAGCCCGTCGCAATATGAAAACCGTCGCTTTAAACAACGGTACTCTGTTCCACCCTGTTAAAGGTACCCACACAGGTTCTCGCGTATTTATGCAGCCTGCTCATGAAGGTACTGGTATCATCGCAGGTGGTGCAATGCGTGCAGTTCTAGAAGTGGCTGGCGTTCGTAACGTACTGGCTAAAACCTATGGTTCCACTAACCCGATTAACGTGGTTCGTGCAACACTGGACGCTTTAGATAGCATGAAGTCTCCAGATATGGTCGCAGCTAAGCGTGGTAAATCCGTTGAAGAAATTCTGGGGTAATGACCATGGCTAAGACTATTAAAATTACTCAAACACGCAGCTTAATCGGCCGTCTGCCTAAACATAAGGCAACTATGACTGGTTTAGGTCTGCGTCGCATCGGTCACACTGTAGAACGCGAAGATACACCAGCAGTTCGCGGTATGATCAACTTGGTTTCCTATATGGTTAAAGTTGAGGAGTAAGAGATGCGTTTAAATACTCTGTCTCCGGCTGAAGGTGCCAAGCATGCGCCTAAACGTGTAGGTCGTGGTATCGGTTCTGGCTTAGGTAAAACTGGCGGCCGTGGTCACAAAGGTCAGAAGTCTCGTTCTGGCGGTGGCGTACGTCGTGGTTTTGAAGGCGGCCAGATGCCTTTATATCGTCGTTTACCAAAATTTGGTTTTACTTCACGTAAATCTTTCGTGACTGCGGAAATCCGTCTGTCTGATTTAGCTTACGTTGAAGGCGATGTAATCGATCTGAATGCACTGAAAGCCGCAAACGTTGTTGGCCCACAGATTGAATTTGCAAAATTAATTCTGTCTGGCGAGGTTAACCGTGCAGTGACTATTCGTGGTCTGCGTGTTACCAAAGGTGCCCGTGCAGCAATCGAATCAGCTGGCGGTAAAATTGAGGAATAAGTGACAGATGGCTAAACAACCAGGTTTAGATTTTCAGAGTGCTAAAGGTGGTGTTGGTGAACTAAAACGCAGACTTTTGTTTGTTCTTGGTGCACTAATTGTCTTTAGGATTGGCTCTTTTATTCCTATCCCTGGTATTGATGCCACTGTGCTTGCCAAATTGCTCGATCAGCAAAAAGGCACCATCATTGAAATGTTTAACATGTTCTCTGGTGGTGCTCTTAGCCGTGCTTCTATCTTTGCGCTGGGTATCATGCCTTATATTTCGGCATCGATTATTATCCAACTCTTATCAGTGGTTAACCCTCGGTTAGCAGAGATTAAGAAGGAAGGGGAGGCCGGTCGTCGTAAGATCAGCCAATATACCCGTTATGGTACTTTGGTGCTGGCGATATTCCAATCAATTGGTATCGCAACAGGCTTACCGAATATGCCAGGAATGCAAGGTCTGGTGATTAATCCAGGTCTACCATTCTATATTACGGCTGTTGTGAGCTTAGTCACTGGAACAATGTTCCTAATGTGGTTAGGTGAGCAAATCACTGAACGTGGTATTGGTAACGGTATCTCAATCATTATCTTTGCAGGTATCGTTGCAGGTCTTCCGCCTGCCATTGGTCAAACCATCGAGCAGGCGCGGCAAGGCGAACTGCACTTCCTCCTGTTATTGTTGGTTGCAGTATTGGTGTTCGCGGTTACTTTCTTTGTTGTTTTTGTAGAAAGAGGACAACGTCGTATCGTTGTTAACTATGCAAAACGTCAACAAGGGCGTAGAATATACGCGGCACAAAGTACACATCTACCACTTAAAGTAAATATGGCGGGTGTTATACCAGCAATTTTTGCTTCAAGTATTATCCTGTTTCCTGGTACAATAACCTCTTGGTTTGGCGATGGTACAGGATGGGGTTGGCTGACGACGATTTCGTTAAATCTACAGCCTGGTCAACCTATTTATGTGCTACTATACGCTGCTGCAATCATATTCTTCTGTTTCTTCTATACGGCGTTGGTTTTCAACCCAAGAGAAACGGCAGATAACCTGAAGAAGTCCGGTGCATTTGTACCAGGAATTCGCCCGGGAGAGCAGACGGCTAAATATATAGATAAAGTAATGACTCGTTTAACCTTAATCGGTGCCTTGTATATTACCTTTATCTGTCTCATCCCGGAGTTCATGCGTGACGCAATGAAAGTACCTTTCTATTTTGGTGGTACTTCCCTCTTAATCGTGGTTGTGGTCATCATGGATTTTATGGCTCAAGTGCAAACTCTCCTGATGTCAAGTCAGTATGAGTCTGCATTGAAAAAAGCAAATCTTAAAGGTTAATTACTGATAAGTGATTTGTTTTAGAAGTTACGGAGAGTAAAAATGAAAGTTCGTGCTTCCGTCAAGAAAATGTGCCGTAACTGCAAAATTGTTAGACGTCACGGTCACGTGCGTGTAATTTGCAGCGTCGAGCCTAAGCATAAACAGCGTCAAGGCTAATTTATTGCATTTTTTTCTTGCAAAGTTCGGTTGAGCTGGCTAAATTAGCCAGCCCAATCTTTTATAATATATACAGTATTGTTTGAGTATCCTGAAAACGGGCTTTTCAGAATGGTACTGTATAACTGCTAATTTAGGAGTGCATAGTGGCCCGTATAGCAGGCATTAACATTCCTGATCATAAACATACCGTAATCGCATTAACTTCGATTTACGGTATCGGTAAGACCCGCTCACAGGCTATCTGTGTAGCTGCTGGTATTGCTGAAAATGTTAAGATCAGTGAGCTGTCTGAAGAGCAAATCGACAAGCTGCGTGACGAAGTTGCCAAATACGTTGTAGAAGGTGATCTGCGTCGTGAAGTTACCCTGAGCATCAAACGTCTGATGGATCTTGGTACTTACCGTGGTTTACGTCATCGTCGTGGTCTACCAGTTCGCGGTCAGCGTACTAAGACTAACGCACGTACCCGTAAGGGTCCGCGTAAGCCGATCAAGAAATAATCGGGGTATTTGAACAATGGCAAAAGCACCTATTCGTGCACGTAAGCGTGTAAGAAAACAAGTCTCTGACGGTGTGGCTCATATCCATGCTTCTTTCAACAACACAATCGTTACTATTACCGATCGTCAAGGTAACGCATTGGGTTGGGCTACTGCCGGTGGTTCCGGTTTCCGTGGTTCTCGTAAATCTACTCCGTTCGCGGCTCAGGTTGCAGCAGAACGTTGCGCTGAAGCTGTTAAAGAGTACGGAATTAAGAACTTGGAAGTTATGGTTAAAGGACCTGGTCCTGGTCGTGAGTCAACTATCCGTGCATTAAACGCGGCTGGTTTCCGCATCACTAATATTACTGATGTGACTCCGATTCCTCATAACGGTTGTCGTCCACCGAAAAAACGTCGCGTTTAATAACGTTTTCGTTTTTAGGAAAGTTGGAGAAAGAAAATGGCAAGATATTTGGGTCCTAAGCTCAAGCTGAGCCGCCGTGAAGGTACAGATTTATTTCTAAAATCTGGCGTTCGGGCGATTGACACCAAGTGTAAACTGGAACAAGCACCAGGTCAGCACGGCGCACGTAAACCGCGTCTTTCTGATTACGGTGTTCAGTTACGTGAAAAACAAAAAGTACGTCGTATTTACGGTGTTCTAGAACGTCAATTCCGTAACTACTACAAAGAAGCAACTCGTCTGAAAGGCAACACAGGTGAAAACCTGCTGACTCTGCTGGAAGGTCGTCTGGATAACGTTGTTTATCGTATGGGCTTTGGCGCAACTCGCGCAGAAGCACGTCAGATGGTTAGCCATAAAGCAATCATGGTAAATGGTCGCGTGGTTAACATTGCTTCTTATCAGGTTTCCCCGAATGACGTAGTCAGCGTTCGTGAAAAATCGAAAAAACAGTCTCGTATCAAGGCTGCTTTAGAGCTGGCTGAACAGCGTGAAAAGCCAACATGGCTGGAAGTTGATGCTGCTAAGATGGAAGGTGTGTTCAAACGTATTCCTGAACGTACTGACTTGTCTGCTGACATTAACGAGCACCTGATCGTCGAGCTTTACTCCAAGTAAGGCTTAGCACCAAAGAGAGGACACAATGCAGGGTTCTGTGACAGAGTTTCTAAAACCGCGCCTGGTTGATATCGAGCAAGTCAGTTCGACGCACGCCAAGGTGACCCTTGAGCCATTAGAGCGAGGCTTCGGCCATACTCTTGGTAACGCACTGCGCCGTATTCTGCTTTCGTCTATGCCGGGTTGTGCGGTAACAGAGGTTGAGATTGATGGTGTACTGCATGAGTACAGCACCAAAGAAGGTGTTCAGGAAGATATCCTAGAAATACTGCTCAACCTTAAGGGGTTGGCGGTAAAAGTTCATGGTAAAGATGAAGTTATTCTTACTTTGAGCAAATCTGGCATTGGCCCTGTTATTGCAGCCGATATCATCCATGACGGTGATGTCGAAATCGTCAAGCCGCAGCACGTTATCTGCCACCTTACAGACGAAAACGCATCTATTAACATGCGTATCAAAGTTCAGCGTGGTCGTGGTTATGTGCCGGCTTCTGCCCGAATTCATTCGGAAGAAGATGAGCGCCCTATCGGTCGCCTTTTAGTAGACGCGTGCTATAGCCCAGTTGAGCGTATTGCTTATAATGTGGAAGCAGCTCGTGTTGAACAGCGTACCGACTTGGATAAGCTGGTAATCGAGATGGAAACTAACGGTACTATCGATCCAGAAGAATCGATTCGCCGTGCAGCGACTATCCTGGCTGAACAGCTTGAAGCTTTTGTTGACTTACGTGATGTTCGTCAGCCAGAAGTTAAAGAAGAGAAGCCAGAATTCGATCCTATCTTACTGCGCCCAGTAGACGATCTTGAATTGACTGTCCGCTCTGCTAACTGTCTGAAGGCAGAAGCAATCCACTACATCGGTGATCTGGTACAGCGTACTGAAGTTGAATTACTTAAGACGCCTAACCTTGGTAAGAAATCTCTTACTGAGATTAAAGACGTACTGGCGTCGCGTGGTCTATCTCTGGGCATGCGCCTTGAGAATTGGCCACCTGCAAGTATCGCTGATGAATAAGATCACAGGTTAAGGTTTTACTGAGAAGGATAAGGTCATGCGCCATCGTAAGAGTGGTCGTCAATTGAACCGCAACAGCAGCCATCGTCAGGCTATGTTTCGTAACATGGCAGGTTCTTTAGTTCGTCATGAGATAATCAAGACAACTTTGCCTAAAGCGAAAGAACTGCGTCGCGTCGTTGAGCCGCTGATTACTCTTGCCAAGACCGACAGCGTAGCTAATCGTCGTCTGGCATTCGCCCGTACTCGTGATAACGAAGTCGTGGCAAAACTGTTTACAGTATTAGGTCCGCGTTTTGCGAGCCGTGCAGGTGGTTACACTCGTATTCTGAAGTGTGGCTTCCGTGCTGGTGACAACGCTCCAATGGCTTACATTGAGCTTGTTGACCGTGCTGATTCTGAAACAGAAGCAGCAGCTGAATAATTTAATTATTATTTAGTGAAGCGAATAAAAAGACCGGATTTTTTAATCCGGTTTTTTTATATCTATAGGAAAATGCTATTCACAGGAAATAAAGGTTTTTCTTTTTATATTTTATTTTTGCTTTTCTCTTTACCTTCTTTTGTGTTGCATCATATTTATTTTCTGCTGTTTAATCATACTGCTATTTTGTAATATAAGCTTCGCACTATATTTCAATTCTATTTTTTTGTTATTTGCTATGCTTATTCATAATTAACAATGGAGGATGATCCATGTATCGTATTGGGCAGGTTGCAAAATTAGCTAATGTAACAACAGATACAATCCGGTTTTATGAAAAACAAGGATTAATGGATCATGATAGACGCACAGAAGGTGGTTATCGGCTATATACAGAGCAAGATATCCAACGTTTACGTTTTATTCGTTATGCAAAAGAGCTGGGTTTTACATTAGATGCTATTACTGAGCTCCTTTCTATTCGTGTTGATCCTGCACACCATACTTGTGTTGAATCAAAGCATATTGTTGATGCAAGACTAGCAGAAGTTGAAATTCGCTTGAAAGAAATGGAGCGAATGCGAGATTCATTAAAGATGTTGAGTAATGCGTGTTGTGGTAGTGCTCATGAGAGTACTTATTGTTCAATTCTAGAAATACTTGAATCTGGAGCTACAAAGCAATAATATCTGTACCGTATTATGCTTTTATGTTCTTTAACAATTTAAGAGGTTTTTATGTCTAGCAAATATCAGCACCAAAAAGGTGTTATTAAAGATAATGCTTTAGCCGCGTTGGTTCACGATCCTTTATTTAGACAACGTGTAGAAAAAAATAAGAAAGGGAAAGGTAGTTTTATGAGAAAAGCGAAACATAACAAGAAGGGTAACTGGGAGGCCAGTGATAACAAAAGATTCTTTCAATTGTTATCACTGGCCTTTTAGTTTTTATTTTTGCTGATTTTTTAATAAATCACGGATCTCTGTTAATAGAGTTTCTTCGGCTGATGGGGCCGGTGGTGCTTTCGGAGCTTCTTCTGCTTGGCGGCGTGTTTTGTTAATTAATTTAATCGCACAGAAAATAGCGAATGCAACAATAGCAAAGTCGAAAACAGTTTGAATAAACATACCGTAATTTAGTACAACGGCTGGAACATCGCCACTTGCATCTCTTAATACAAGGCTAAACTGTTTAAAATCAATACCACCAATTAATAGTCCTAGTGGTGGCATGATGATATCAGCAACCAGTGATGAAACAATTTTACCAAAAGCTGCACCAATGATGACACCGACAGCCATATCAACAACATTGCCTTTCATTGCGAATTCACGAAACTCTTTGAAAAAAGACATATCCACCCCTTATTTATCTAAGTATAGATTTATTATGTAAAAATATAGTATCTAACATGATAATAGTAGACCATTATAAGTAACAATCACTATTATTCTTATTTCTAAGTAATTGTTATAAGAAAAATGGACTAGGTTGGAAAAGTTTTTCAACTTCAGGAACATATTTTTTATCTGTGATAAACATAATCACATGATCGCCCTGCTCTATAGAGTGGCTTGCATTTGCAATAATGACATCTTCATTTCTAACAATTGCCCCAATAATAGTACCTGGTGGCAGTTTGATATCTTGTATACGACGTCCAACGACTTTTGATGTATTTTCATCACCATGAGCCACAGCTTCAATTGCTTCAGCAACACCGCGGCGTAATGATGAAACACTGACAATATCCGCTTTGCGAACATGACCTAAAAGTGCAGAAATAGTTGCTTGCTGTGGTGAAATTGCAATATCAATAACACCACCTTGAACTAAATCAACATAAGCACTGCGCTGAATGAGGACCATTGCTTTTTTTGCCCCCATTCTTTTTGCTAACATAGCAGACATAATGTTAGCTTCATCATCATTAGTCAGCGCAATAAAAACATCGATTTGTTCTATATGTTCTTCTGCAAGAAGCTCTTGGTCTGATGCATCACCATAAAAAACAATTGTGTCATGAAGAAGTTCAGCTAGTTCTGTTGCACGCTGTTGATTATGTTCAATAAGTTTGACGCTATAATCTTTTTCCAATCTTGCTGCTAAACCGGCCCCTACATTACCGCCACCTACAATCATAATGCGTTTGTATGGTTTTTCTAATCGCTGTAATTCACTCATTACAGCGCGGATATGCTGAGATGCGACAACAAAAAAGACCTCATCTCCAGCTTCTATGATAGTAGAGCCTTGAGGCCGAATAGGCCTATCTTGACGAAAAATTGCAGCAACACGAGTATCAATATGTGGCATATGATCTCGTAATGTTGATAAAGCATTACCAACAAGAGACCCACCATAATAGGCTTTGACGGCAACGATACTGACTTGGCCTTCGGCAAAATTAACCACTTGTAACGCACCAGGGTATTGAATAAGTTTATAAATATAATCAATAACTAAATGTTCTGGTGATATTAAATAATCAATGGGAATCGCTTCAGGTAAAAATAGTTTATCTGCTTCTCGAACAAATTCTGAAGCACGTATACGTGCAACTTTATTTGGTGTATTAAACAAGGTATAGGCAACTTGGCACGCTATCATGTTGGTTTCGTCAGAATTGGTAACTGCAACCAACATATCAGCATCTTCTGCACCTGCTTCTCTTAAGATCCTTGGATGAGAGCCATGCCCATTAACTACTCGTAAATCGAATTTATCTTGAAGTTGGCGTAAACGATCTGCATTAGTATCAACGACAGTAATATCATTATTCTCCCCGACAAGATTTTCAGCGAGAGTACCACCGACTTGACCAGCGCCTAAGATAATAATTTTCATCGTAATTTCTCAGAGTATTCGATTAACAAATAGAAAAGAAACGCAAGATCTTGATGATCTTGCGTTGAAATAGTAGCGTCTTTTAGATCCGATATCATCTTTTATCACAGGATCATATTTTTCTGATCAATGCATAAAAGAAACCATCGCCGCCTTCTTTTTCAGGTAAGCATTGATGTTGGTAATGGCATTGTGCATCTTTAGTTGATGTCAAAAATGCTTCAACTTGTTGCATGTTCTCTTCTGGAAGAATAGAACATGTAGCATAAACGAGTGTGCCACCAAATTTTAAGTATGGCCAAATAGCATGAAGAATTTCTTTTTGGATTTGAGCTAATTGCTCAATATCGTCATTACGACGAAGCCATTTGATATCAGGATGACGGCGAATAACTCCGGTTGCTGAGCATGGTGCATCAAGTAAAATGCGATCAAATTGCATACCTGCGCACCATTGTTCTGGATAACGTCCATCACCACTTTTGATGATTGCATTGAGTTTTAAACGAGTAAGATTTTCTTGTACTCGTTTCAAACGTTGTTCATCAATATCTACGGCTAAAACTTGAGCCTGAGGTGCTATTTCTAAAATATGAGTTGTTTTGCCCCCTGGCGCGGCACATAGATCGAGAATTTGTTCTTTATTTTCTGGTGCTAATAATTCAGCGCAACGTTGAGCAGAACGATCTTGAATTGTTACCCAACCATCTGCAAATCCGGGAAGAAGGTTAACGTTGCACGGATTCTCTAAACGGATAGCAAAAGGGTGGCTATTATCAGCAATGCCTGAAATATTATTATCTGCCAATAATGCCAAATACTCTTCTCGTGAATGGTGTTGTTGATTAACACGTAACCACATAGGTGGTTTTTGGTTGTTGCCTTCAACAATACTCATCCATTGTTCAGGGTAAGCATGCTTGATACGAGCAAGTAACCATGATGGATGAAGAAAACGACTTTCACTATTTTGAAAACGTTCATTTAGGATATCTTGTTGGCGTTGAAACTGACGTAATACACCGTTAATTAATCCTTTTAACTGTGGTTTTTTTAATGCAACAGTACCATTTACTGTTTCTGCTAGAGCTGCATGGGCAGGAATACGCGTATAAAGAAGCTGATATAAACCCACCATAATGAGGTAGTGTAAAATACGTTGTTTACCTTTTAATGGTTTATCCATGAGTTGCTGAATAATCCATTCTAATTGTGGCAATGTGCGTAATACACCAAAGCAAATTTCTTGTAATAAAGCTTTATCTTTATCTGAAATATTTTTTTGAAGTTCTGGTATGACGGTGCTTAGAGATAAGCCTTGATCTAATACCTGATTGATTGCTTTTGCTGCAATGCTACGTAAGTTGTATGACGTTTTCATAATGAGTCAACGTTTAATATTGAGCGCCAGAGAAGTGTTACATTGGCGTGAAAAAAGGAAAACCCTGATAAGGATAAATATCAGGGTTTAGAATTATTATTGAATGATTTTCCCAGGAGTGAACCAATCTCGCTTGGAGTTTAGTAAATCAGCAGAAGCCATAGGCTTTTTACCCGAAGGCTGTAATTCAGTGATATTTAGAATGCCGTTACCTGTCGCAATATAAATACCTGTTTTATCTGCTTTTAATAAAGTTCCTACAGGTTGATTTGTATCATCTGCAATAACGTGTGCTTTCCATACTTTTACCGGCTGTTCATCTAACATGAAGAAGCTCATTGGCCATGGATTGAAGGCTCTTATACAGCGCTCTATTTGTTCAGCCGATAATGACCAATCAATTTTTGCTTCTTCTTTAGATAATTTTTGTGCGTAATTCGCTAAACTATCATCTTGTTTTTCGGCTTTTATTTTACCGGTTGTAATCAGATCTAGTGTAGTCGTTAGAGCTTTAGGGCCGAGTTCTGCTAGTTTTTCATAAAGTGACGCACTGGTGTCTTCATTTGTAATTGGGCATGATGCTTTATACAGCATATCACCTGTATCTAAGCCAACATCCATCTGCATAATTGTGATACCTGTTTCTTTATCACCCGCCCATAAAGAGCGTTGAATCGGTGCGGCACCTCGCCATTTAGGAAGGAGAGAACCATGTACATTTAGACAACCTAAACGAGGGATTTCAAGAACAGCTTTAGGTAAGATCATCCCATAAGCCACAACAATCATAATGTCAGCTTGTTGTTCTACAATCCATTTATGGTTCTCTTCTGGTTTTAAAGAAGCAGGTTGATAAACAGGAATATCATGAGTTAACGCCAATTCTTTAACTGGGCTAATAGTCAGTTTCTTACCTCTTCCTGCGGGTTTATCTGGAGGAGTCATAACTCCCACCACACGATGTTGGGTTGATAACAATGCAGCTAAATGTCGAGCCGCAAAATCGGGTGTTCCCGCAAAAATAATACGTAATGAATCAGACACGTTTTCTTCCTGTTTCAATTTAACTGTTACTGTCCTGCTTTAGCTCTTTTTTTATCTAGCTTATCGAGTTTCTCAACTTTTTGACGGATACGTTGGCGTTTTAATGGAGATAAATAATCTACAAATAGTTTACCAACTAAATGATCCATTTCATGTTGAATGCAGATAGCTAATAAGTCATCAGCTTCTAACTCAAAGGGCTGGCCATTGTAATCAAGGGCTTTTACTTTTACGTGCTCAGCACGAGGAATAAAAGCGCGTTGTTCTGGGATAGATAAACAGCCTTCTTCTATACCGGTATCGCCTTCGGCATCAAGAAGTTCAGGGTTTATTAATACCAGTCTTTGATCTCTTGTTTCAGAGATATCAATGACGATAATGCGCTGGTGGATATCCACTTGTGTCGCAGCTAAGCCAATACCTTCTTCTAAATACATCGTTTCAAACATATCATCTATGATTCTTTGAATTTCGGCATCAACTTTTTCGACTGGCTTTGCAATCGTGCGAAGGCGCTCGTCTGGATAATGTAATACGTGTAACACTGCCATAATTTATTCGGACTGTTTCTAAAATGTGAATAGGATTTAACGTCTATTCTAGACATTTATTATCTAGATTGACAGTATTTGGTGTGTTTAGCACTCATCCTGTTTGCTAAAAACAACATTAGGATAATGCATGGATGCCAGAGAAATATGGATAAGACTTAATGCTGTTTCAAGATTACCGATTAATAAAGCAATTCAAATTGCAAAGTATTTACAATCAGTCACACAACTAAATGATAGACAATTGAAAAGTTGTGGCTTGTCAGAACAGCAATGTCATCAATTTTTAAGACTTCATGCAGATGCTGTCAACAATACATTAAAGTGGTTAGATAAAAATGAATCATCATTATTAACTATTACAGATTCAGATTACCCGCCTCTATTAAAGCAAATATCATCACCGCCACTTTTGCTTTTTGTTGCAGGAAATCGAAAACATTTAATAAGCACACAAATTGCATTAATAGGTAGTAGAAATGCAACAGCATACGGCAATAAATGGGCAACTTACTTCGCACAAGAATTAGTAAAGAAAGAATTCACTATTACGAGTGGGTTAGCTCAAGGTATTGATGGAATAGGGCATCGAAGTGCACTAAAGAATAATGGTGTCACTATTGCTGTACTTGGAAGTGGTTTAGAACATATTTATCCCTCATTCCATCGTACCCTTGCAACACAAATAAAAGAGTCTGGCCTTCTAATTTCTGAACATTTACCAATGACTCCGCCTTTAGCTCGTCATTTTCCTCAACGTAATCGAATTATTAGTGGGTTAAGTGCTACATTACTCATTATTGAAGCAGGGATTAAAAGTGGTTCTTTGATTACTGCCAACTATGCATTGCAACAAGGCAAGGAATTATTTGTTTTACCTGGATTATTAGGGGATATTCATTTTGAAGGAAATCATCAACTTATTAAGCAAGGTGCAAATTTAGCATCTTCACCAGATGATATTTTAGAATATTTAAATAGTTCATTGCAGTGGCTTACTAATGATTATGAACCTTCACAAGAGTCGATAACCGAAAAGTTTATACAGATCCCTGATAATAAAAAAAAGGATCTTCAAAGAGAGCCATTGACACCAAATCAACAACAATCAATTGATATGATATTACCTTTTCTACGTTTTAATGAAATAGTGCCCATTGATATTATTGCTCATGATAGTGGATTATCAACATCTGAATTAGCTCCTCTTTTATTAGAACTTGAGCTTATAGAAAAAGTCGTTATTGTGGCTGGTGGCTATACTCGATTGGAATAAGTGTATGAGGTAAAACAATGGCAAAAAATATGCCGTTTACACAGCAACCTAAACAGGAAAAATGCCCTGAGTGTGGTAGTGAATTGGTCATGAAAAATGGTGGTCATGGCCCTTTTCTAGGATGTTCTGCTTATCCTGAATGCCATTATATAAAAACATTAAAACCGCAAGGTGATGGCCAAATTATAAAAGTGCTAGAAGGGCAACCTTGCCAATGTTGTGGCGCTGATTTAGTGTTGCGTCAGGGTAAATTTGGAATGTTTATTGGTTGCAGTAATTATCCAGAATGTGAACACATAGAGCAAATTGATAAACCAGATGAAACTATCATTCCTTGCCCTCAATGTAAAAAAGGAAAACTGTTACAACGTAAGTCTCGGTTTGGTAAGATATTTTATGCTTGTAACCAATACCCAGAATGTCAATTTGTGTTAAATAATAAACCTGTTAATGGTGAGTGTGAGTATTGCCATTATCTATTATTGATGGAAAAAAGGTCTTCTCAGGGAGTAAGATTAGTGTGCGCCAGCAAATTATGTGGGAAGCCGCAAACAAAAAGAGAAGAACATGAATAACGAAGCATCACCTGTAAACAACACTATTATAGAAGCACTACAAAATAATAAAGTTATCGCATATCCAACAGAAGCTGTATTCGGGGTTGGCTGTGATCCTGATAGTGAACGCGCTGTTATGGACTTATTAGCATTAAAACAACGTTCAATTGAAAAAGGATTAATTTTAATTGCTGATAATTATGAGCAACTAAAACCTTACATTGATGATAGTGCATTAACACATATTCAACGAGATAGGATGTTTGCCTCTTGGCCTGGGCCGGTTACATGGGTCATTCCCGCCAAGTCGACGACACCAAAGTGGTTAACTGGAAAATTTTCTTCTTTGGCGGTGAGAGTAACTGACCATGCGATTGTCAAAGAGCTATGTTTAACTTATGGAAAACCTTTAGTTTCGACTAGCGCTAATTTAAGTGGGTTGCCACCATGTCGTACGGTTGAAGAAGTAAGAGAACAATTTCAGGATATCATTCCTATTGTTGAAGGAGATGTTGGCGGTAGACAAAATCCTTCTGAAATTCGAGATGCATTAACGGGTGAACTATATCGACAAGGGTGATTTTGATGGAAAAATATTTAGTGATGGGAAATCCTGTCGAACATAGCCAATCACCTTTCATTCACCAGTTTTTTTCAAAACAAACTGGAATAGAGTATGGCTATGGACGTTTACTTGTTCCTTTGAATGAATTTGATAAAACAGCGTCTCAGTTTTTTGCTAATGGGGGACGAGGTGCTAATGTTACCGTCCCTTTTAAAGAAGATGCTTTTCGTTTTGTTGATAAATTGACAGATAGAGCAAAGGGATGTGGTGCGGTTAACTCTATTGTTAAACTGGATGATGGTACTCTTCTTGGTGATAATACCGATGGACAAGGGCTTATTTTGGATTTAGCCAGACTTGATTTTATTGTACCTGGTAAAGTTGGATCTGTTTTGGTGATTGGCGCTGGTGGTGCAACAAGAGGAATATTGCTTCCATTACTTGATTATGATTGTGATATTACCTTGACCAATCGTACATTCGCCAAAGCTGAGCAACTGGTAAAAGAATTTGGTCAATTTGGTACAATTCGGGCGATAGCCCCCGAAAATGTTGCTGATAGACATTATGATTTAATCATAAATGCATCTGCGTCTAGTATGATTAATGATTTACCACCTATTCCTAATGATGTGTATAGTTTTGAAACAGCTTGCTACGATCTTTATTATCAAGTAGGAATGACATCATTTTTATACAACGCATTAAAACATGGAAGTACACGTTTATCTGATGGATTAGGTATGCTTGTAGGGCAAGCGGCCTATGCATTTGAACTATGGTATGAGTATGTACCAGATATTAATCCTGTTTTAACTGTATTAAGAGAAAAATTGAATCAATGAACCAGTCTATTCAATTTCCAGATCGCGAAACATGGCTAGCTGAGAGTAATAGTGTTCTGTTTCCTGTTATGATCAATGGAATGCTTTTTAATTGTCAAATCACCGAGCAAGAGCTTATTGAGCGTTTTGGTGTTGGAGACGGAATTTTATTATTTAAACAAAATCGTTGGGATATTGAAGAAGAATTTGAAGAGCTGATCACCGAATATGAGTTATCAACTCTTCATCCTATTTATTCTTTATCAATGGCTGATTGATAAGTATCTAAATAATTATTTTTCCACCCGACATAATTATTAGCAGAATAGATAAAGTGCTCTATCTCTTCTGATGAGAGTGGACGGATCTTTTTAACTGGGCTTCCTAAGTAAAGAAAACCACTCTCAAGCCGTTTTCCTGGTGGAACTAAACTACCAGCACCAATCATGACATCATCTTCAATAATTGCACCATCGAGTAAAATAGATCCCATCCCAACTAACACTCGATTACCTATTGTGCATCCGTGTAACATTACTTTATGTCCAACAGTAACATTGTCACCAATAATAAGAGGAAAACCTTCAGGATCATTGTGAGAAATATGAGTGACATGAAGAACGGAACCATCTTGGATATTTGATCTTTCACCAATACTTATGTAATTCACATCCCCTCGAATAACCACCATCGGCCAGATACTGACATCTTTATTAATGCGTACATCGCCAATAACTGTTGCGGTCTCATCGATAAAAACATCTTTACCAATAGAAGGTGAAAGGTTTAAGTAGTTCCGAATTGCTGATTTCCCCATAATTTTGCCTCGTACTTGATTTTGCTTTGTATATAAGAAAAGCATAGCAGTGGATGGGGGGAGTTGACGAGAGAATGATCCCTACTATTCGTTACTATGGGGATCGAAAATACGGTAATAAAAGTAGAAGCAGAGCAATTAAGCATGATTGATAGAATATACCGAATAGACAATAAAAAGATAAGGCGTATATTTTTTGTACGCAAAAGGTGTTTTTAGTATCAAAAATAGACGCAAAGTTCAAAAAGAGAACGAACAGAAAAAAAATTGAAATAAACACTTGCGCTAATCCGAGATCTCCCTATAATGCGCATCCACTGTCCGGCGATGAGCAAACAACTAGCCACGCAGGACGGTGAAGAGAAAAGAAAAAAGTTTGAAAAAACTCTTGACTCTTCAGAGGAATAACGTAATATACGCCTCCTCGCAACAACGCAGAAGACCGGAAACGGCAGCGAATGTTGCACTGCTCTTTAACAAATTATCAGACAATCTGTGTGGGCACTCGCAGAGACGATATCTTCTAAAATATTAGATGTATCAAGTCTTGAAGAGTGAACAACAAAAGTAAATTCATTTATGAATAGCTAAGTTTTCGATTTCTTTGAGCATCAAACACTTTTAATTGAAGAGTTTGATCATGGCTCAGATTGAACGCTGGCGGCAGGCCTAACACATGCAAGTCGAGCGGTAACAGGAGAAAGCTTGCTTTCTTGCTGACGAGCGGCGGACGGGTGAGTAATGTATGGGGATCTGCCCGATAGAGGGGGATAACTACTGGAAACGGTGGCTAATACCGCATGACGTCTACGGACCAAAGCAGGGGCTCTTCGGACCTTGCGCTATCGGATGAACCCATATGGGATTAGCTAGTAGGTGAGGTAATGGCTCACCTAGGCGACGATCTCTAGCTGGTCTGAGAGGATGATCAGCCACACTGGGACTGAGACACGGCCCAGACTCCTACGGGAGGCAGCAGTGGGGAATATTGCACAATGGGCGCAAGCCTGATGCAGCCATGCCGCGTGTATGAAGAAGGCCTTAGGGTTGTAAAGTACTTTCAGCGGGGAGGAAGGTGATAAAGTTAATACCTTTATCAATTGACGTTACCCGCAGAAGAAGCACCGGCTAACTCCGTGCCAGCAGCCGCGGTAATACGGAGGGTGCAAGCGTTAATCGGAATTACTGGGCGTAAAGCGCACGCAGGCGGTCAATTAAGTCAGATGTGAAAGCCCCGAGCTTAACTTGGGAATTGCATCTGAAACTGGTTGGCTAGAGTCTTGTAGAGGGGGGTAGAATTCCACGTGTAGCGGTGAAATGCGTAGAGATGTGGAGGAATACCGGTGGCGAAGGCGGCCCCCTGGACAAAGACTGACGCTCAGGTGCGAAAGCGTGGGGAGCAAACAGGATTAGATACCCTGGTAGTCCACGCTGTAAACGATGTCGATTTAGAGGTTGTGGTCTTGAACCGTGGCTTCTGGAGCTAACGCGTTAAATCGACCGCCTGGGGAGTACGGCCGCAAGGTTAAAACTCAAATGAATTGACGGGGGCCCGCACAAGCGGTGGAGCATGTGGTTTAATTCGATGCAACGCGAAGAACCTTACCTACTCTTGACATCCAGAGAATCCTTTAGAGATAGAGGAGTGCCTTCGGGAACTCTGAGACAGGTGCTGCATGGCTGTCGTCAGCTCGTGTTGTGAAATGTTGGGTTAAGTCCCGCAACGAGCGCAACCCTTATCCTTTGTTGCCAGCGCGTGATGGCGGGAACTCAAAGGAGACTGCCGGTGATAAACCGGAGGAAGGTGGGGATGACGTCAAGTCATCATGGCCCTTACGAGTAGGGCTACACACGTGCTACAATGGCAGATACAAAGAGAAGCGACCTCGCGAGAGCAAGCGGAACTCATAAAGTCTGTCGTAGTCCGGATTGGAGTCTGCAACTCGACTCCATGAAGTCGGAATCGCTAGTAATCGTAGATCAGAATGCTACGGTGAATACGTTCCCGGGCCTTGTACACACCGCCCGTCACACCATGGGAGTGGGTTGCAAAAGAAGTAGGTAGCTTAACCTTCGGGAGGGCGCTTACCACTTTGTGATTCATGACTGGGGTGAAGTCGTAACAAGGTAACCGTAGGGGAACCTGCGGTTGGATCACCTCCTTACCTAAGAGATACGTGTTATGTGCAGTGCTCACACAGATTGTCTGATGAAGAACGAGCAAAAGCGCGTCTGCGAAGCTGACAAGAGTCCCCTTCGTCTAGAGGCCTAGGACACCGCCCTTTCACGGCGGTAACAGGGGTTCGAATCCCCTAGGGGACGCCAATTGCGCGGTATGAGTGAAAGGCGTACCACACTATAGTCTGATGCAAATCAGAGAATAGTTAAGATAATTTTAGCAAGTTATTTTAACTATTATGCTCTTTAACAATCTGGAACAAGCTGAAAAATTGAAAACAAATCAATATATCACCGAGGTATATTGATGAGTCTCTCAAAATCTCAAACTTTGAATGTGTTTTCGACATCGAAGTGGGATGAGCGAGCAATTTACAGTTCGAGGCGGCCAGCGCACAGCCAGCGCAACATACATGAGTATGTGAGCATGGCGAGCACTGCCCAACGACGAAATGTAATCTGCGCAGCCATCACCACCCAGACGTCTTCAAGAAAAGACATCTTCGGGTTGTGAGGTTAAGCGAATAAGCGTACACGGTGGATGCCTAGGCAATCAGAGGCGATGAAGGACGTGCTAATCTGCGATAAGCGTCGGTAAGGTGATATGAACCGTTATACCCGACGATTTCCGAATGGGGAAACCCAATATCCAATGGATATTATCATGACGTGAATACATAGCGTCATGAAGCGAACCGGGAGAACTGAAACATCTCAGTACCCCGAGGAAAAGAAATCAACCGAGATTCCCCTAGTAGCGGCGAGCGAACGGGGAACAGCCCAGAGTCTTAATCAATAGCAGCATCAGGAGAACGGTCTGGAAAGTCCGGCAGTAAAGGGTGATAGCCCCGTATCTGAAGATGCTGTTATTGTGAACTCGACGAGTAGGGCGGGACACGTGTTATCCTGTCTGAATATGGGGGGACCATCCTCCAAGGCTAAATACTCCTGATTGACCGATAGTGAACCAGTACCGTGAGGGAAAGGCGAAAAGAACCCCGGCGAGGGGAGTGAAAAAGAACCTGAAACCGTGTACGTACAAGCAGTAGGAGCCTCTTTATGGGGTGACTGCGTACCTTTTGTATAATGGGTCAGCGACTTATATTCTGTAGCAAGGTTAACCGTATAGGGGAGCCGTAGGGAAACCGAGTCTTAACTGGGCGAATGAGTTGCAGGGTATAGACCCGAAACCCGGTGATCTATCCATGGGCAGGTTGAAGGTTGGGTAACACTAACTGGAGGACCGAACCGACTAATGTTGAAAAATTAGCGGATGACTTGTGGATGGGGGTGAAAGGCCAATCAAACCGGGAGATAGCTGGTTCTCCCCGAAAGCTATTTAGGTAGCGCCTCGTGAACTCATCTTCGGGGGTAGAGCACTGTTTCGACTAGGGGGTCATCCCGACTTACCAACTCGATGCAAACTGCGAATACCGAAGAATGTTATCACGGGAGACACACGGCGGGTGCTAACGTCCGTCGTGAAGAGGGAAACAACCCAGACCGCCAGCTAAGGTCCCAAAGTCATGGTTAAGTGGGAAACGAAGTGGGAAGGCTCAGACAGCCAGGATGTTGGCTTAGAAGCAGCCATCATTTAAAGAAAGCGTAATAGCTCACTGGTCGAGTCGGCCCGCGCGGAAGATGTAACGGGGCTAAACCATGCACCGAAGCTGCGGCAGCGACACTATGTGTTGTTGGGTAGGGGAGCGTTCTGTAAGCCTGCGAAGGTGTACTGTGAGGTATGCTGGAGGTATCAGAAGTGCGAATGCTGACATAAGTAACGATAATGCGGGTGAAAAACCCGCACGCCGGAAGACCAAGGGTTCCTGTCCAACGTTAATCGGGGCAGGGTGAGTCGACCCCTAAGGCGAGGCTGAAAAGCGTAGTCGATGGGAAACGGGTTAATATTCCCGTACTGGTGGTAACTGCGATGGGGGAACGGAGAAGGCTAGGTTGTCCGGGCGACGGTCGTCCCGGTTCAAGCATGTAGGCAGAGTGATTAGGCAAATCCGGTCACTTAATGCTGAGGTGTGATGACGAGCCACTAAGGTGGTGAAGCAATTGATGCCCTGCTTCCAGGAAAAGCCTCTAAGCTTCAGGTTACCAACAATCGTACCCCAAACCGACACAGGTGGTCAGGTAGAGAATACTCAGGCGCTTGAGAGAACTCGGGTGAAGGAACTAGGCAAAATGGTGCCGTAACTTCGGGAGAAGGCACGCTGGCGGTAAGTGAAGTCCCTCGCGGACGGAGCCGAAGCCAGTCGAAGATACCAGCTGGCTGCAACTGTTTATTAAAAACACAGCACTGTGCAAACACGAAAGTGGACGTATACGGTGTGACGCCTGCCCGGTGCTGGAAGGTTAATTGATGGGGTTATCCGTAAGGAGAAGCTCTTGATCGAAGCCCCAGTAAACGGCGGCCGTAACTATAACGGTCCTAAGGTAGCGAAATTCCTTGTCGGGTAAGTTCCGACCTGCACGAATGGCGTAATGATGGCCAGGCTGTCTCCACCCGAGACTCAGTGAAATTGAACTCGCTGTGAAGATGCAGTGTACCCGCGGCAAGACGGAAAGACCCCGTGAACCTTTACTATAGCTTGACACTGAACATTGAGCCTTGATGTGTAGGATAGGTGGGAGACTTTGAAGTGTGGACGCCAGTCTGCATGGAGTCAACCTTGAAATACCACCCTTTAACGTTTGATGTTCTAACCTAGGTCCATAATCTGGATCGGGGACCGTGTCTGGTGGGTAGTTTGACTGGGGCGGTCTCCTCCTAAAGAGTAACGGAGGAGCACGAAGGTTGGCTAAGCATGGTCGGACATCATGCGGTTAGTGCAAAGGCATAAGCCAGCTTGACTGTGAGAGTGACGGCTCGAGCAGGTACGAAAGTAGGTCTTAGTGATCCGGTGGTTCTGAATGGAAGGGCCATCGCTCAACGGATAAAAGGTACTCCGGGGATAACAGGCTGATACCGCCCAAGAGTTCATATCGACGGCGGTGTTTGGCACCTCGATGTCGGCTCATCACATCCTGGGGCTGAAGTAGGTCCCAAGGGTATGGCTGTTCGCCATTTAAAGTGGTACGCGAGCTGGGTTTAGAACGTCGTGAGACAGTTCGGTCCCTATCTGCCGTGGGCGTTGGAAGATTGAGAGGGGTTGCTCCTAGTACGAGAGGACCGGAGTGAACGCACCACTGGTGTTCGGGTTGTCATGCCAATGGCATTGCCCGGTAGCTAAGTGCGGAAGAGATAACCGCTGAAAGCATCTAAGCGGGAAACTTGCCTCGAGATGAGTCTTCCCTGTCACCTTGAGTGACCTAAAGGAACGTTTAAGACTAAGACGTTGATAGGCTGGGTGTGTAAGCGTAGCGATACGTTGAGCTAACCAGTACTAATGAACCGTGAGGCTTAACCTGACAACACCGAAGGTGTTTTGTCTGAGAGACAGACAGTAGATGAAGTAAGCTTGTTTAAGATTGACATTACTGGCGACTGACTGAAAGGAAGGGAGCGGGTAATAAACCGAATTTGCTTGGCGGCCATAGCGCAACGGTCCCACCTGATCCCATGCCGAACTCAGAAGTGAAACGTTGTAGCGCCGATGGTAGTGTGGGGTCTCCCCATGTGAGAGTAGGGAACTGCCAGGCATTAAATTAAAGCATTAGTGTTGAAAAACATTAATCGCAAAAAAGAATACGCGGAGCGGTAGTTCAGTTGGTTAGAATACCTGCCTGTCACGCAGGGGGTCGCGGGTTCGAGTCCCGTCCGTTCCGCCAACTATTTAGGGGCGTAGTTCAATTGGTAGAGCACCGGTCTCCAAAACCGGGTGTTGGGAGTTCGAGCCTCTCCGCCCCTGCCAGTTACCAATTAAGTAATAACAAAATTTATACTTCTTTGTAGCCCAGTTAATTAACTGGGCTTTTTGTTATCTATTATTCTCTAAATCTTTCTTCCTGAGCATTTATTATGCTCTACCCTAACAAGCTGACAACACATTTCCCTATACCAATATATCAGTATGACACTATTGATATTTATTCTAATTAATGAAAAATAAGCTTAAATCCTGATGTTATTCATTGATAACTATAGAAAAAATTAAGCTTTATTGTTGGTTTATAGGCTGTTTTAATAGCTGTTGTATTAATGCTTGTTGATCACTGCTATTTAGCCAAACAGCAAATAAAGGCTTTTGAACAATATCTGTTGAGGCTGGCATAAGATCAGAATAAAGATCACGCCAATGTGTGGGAAGAAAAGCAACCGCATGTGTTGTTTTCATTAATTGATAGGCAATAGTTGCTGAATTAGTGGTTAAAATAGGATCAATTTTTGGCACTATTCCATTTGGAATAAAGGACTGAAAATCTGCACTCCACTCTATTTTGATAAATTGTGCTATTTCTTCTGTTTTATTTGATTTTATTTTCATCAACTGAAAAGTAATATCGCCAATAATTTTGCTTTCTAATTCATCCATCTTGGGTGCTTCAGTTGTAAAAAGAAGATCAAGTTCTCTTGCATGAAGTTGTTTTACAAGAGATTGCCTCGTAGAGACTCTAGATTCGATTCTGAGCTCTTTTCTTTCTAGATAAGATTCCTGTAACCAAGATGTTAGATAAGCTTCCCAGAGTGATGCTGTGGCGCCAATTGATAACTCAGAATGTTGAGATGCATGGCTAATTTCTTTTTTAGCTAAAAGCCAAGTATTCATTAACGATTCAGCATAAGGAATAAGCCTTTCACCAGCAACAGTGAGGCGGATATTATTGCGGTGGCGGGTAAACAGATTTGTGCCTAATTGTGTTTCTAATTGCCGTATTCTAAAACTAACCGCAGATTGCGTTAAATAAAGAGATTCAGCGGCTCGGCCAAAGTGTCTAGTCTTACTGACTTCCAAAAAGGTTTTCAGTAATTCGGTATCCACATCTATCTCCAAAAAAATTTGTCGTTACGATTTAAATATTTTGTTTTACAGAACCGCATGACTATCTAATACTCCGCGCCATAAGTATGACGATAGAGAATTAGGAGTGTGTCAGATGGCAGAAAGTTTTATCACGACTAATCGTTTTTTTGACAATAAACATTATCCGCGTGGTTTTTCTCGTCATGGCGATTTCACTATCAAGGAATCCCAGATATTGGAACGTCATGGTCAAGCCTTTAATGAACTTGATTTAGGTAAACGAGAACCTACAACTGAAACGGAAAAATTATTTGTTGCCATGTGTCGTGGCGAACGAGAAGCAGCAACGGTTGAAGAAAAAATTTGGAAGAAATATACCAGTCGTATAAGTCGTCCAAAACGTTTTCATACATTATCGGGTGGAAAGCCACAGCTCGATCCATCTGATGACTATACCGACTCTGATGATTAATATCATTAGTTTTAGTAAAAAGGAGCGTTTTTTCGCTCCTTTTTACTTATCCATCTAATTGCTTTTGTAAATAGATCATTAATCTATCCATTGCGCGAAAGCTTAATGCTTCAATTAAATGATTTCTCTGTATTTTCTCTTCATCAGCAAGATCTGCAATTGTTCTCGATACTCTTAAGATTTTATGCCATGCTCGTATAGATAATCCTAATTTATTGAGTGTATCTTCGAGAAAAGTGGCATCACTGGTATTTAATGAGCAATAGCATTCAATTTCTTTCCCTGTTAGGTAAGTATTCACTTTTCCGCACCGTAAAAATTGTCGTTCTCTTGCTTTTAAAACTCTGGCTCTAATTGTCATGCTATTTTCTGTCTCAAATGAAGGATGAATCAGTGCGCCTTGAGGAAGAAGGGGCATCTCGACAGATAAATCAAATCTATCTAAAAAAGGCCCAGAAACCTTGCTTAAATAGCGTAATATCTGTTTTATCGGTGCTCGATTATGATTACCTTGATAGTGTCCTGTTGGGCTTGGATTTAATGCACCTATCAGTAAAACATTCGCTGGATAGCTTATTTTGGCTTTGGCTCGTGAAATAGTAATCTCTCTCGCATCGAGTGGCTCACGTAATGCGTCCAGTACACGGCGTTCAAACTCTGGCAATTCATCTAAAAACAAGATCCCATGATGTGCTAAGGTAATTTCTCCCGGTTTAGGAAGTGTTCCACCTCCCGTTAGAGCAACCGCAGATGAAGTATGATGTGGAGCTCTAAAAGGTCTTAAAGGCCATTTTCGTTCATTAAATGTAATTCCTCTTAAACTACTAATGACCAAGACATCAAGTGCTTCTTTGGGGGTTAAAGGAGGGAGAAGCGTACTTATTCTTTGTGCTAACATTGTTTTCCCAGTCCCAGGCGGGCCAAGAAATAAAATGTTGTGATTTCCTGCTGCTGTAATTTCTGCGGCTCTTTTTGCATTATTTTGACCAATTATATCGCTCATATCTTTATTATCTTGATTTTCAATTGCGTCATTAATAATAAATTCTTCCGCTTCAATTAATGGCGTATTATTTTCTAGATGATGACAAATTTCTAAAAGATGAGAGGCTAATAAAGTAGATCTATTTGGTAATAATGAAACTTCAGTTTGATGTTCTATTGATACAATACATATTCGATGATCTTTTGAAGCGCTAAGTACGGAAGGAATAATAGCGTTTACTCGTTGAAGTTTACCTGAAAGTGCAAGCTCTCCAATAAACTCATAACATTCTAATTTATTTGAGGTTAATTGCTCTGATGCAATTAATATTGCAAGTGCAATAGGTAGATCATAACGCGCTCCTTCTTTGGGTAAATCGGCAGGCGAAAGGTTAATTGTTATTCTTTTTGCTGGATAAATATATCCACTATTAATTAATGCGCTTCTTACTCTGTCTTTTGCTTCTTTAACGACTGTCTCAGGCAAGCCCACTAATGTTAATCCGGGTAATCCTTGACTAATATGTGCTTCAATCGTAATAAGTGGTGCTGAAATTCCTAAAGAAGCTCGAGTATATATTATTGCCAATGCCATTTTTTATTCTCCATTATTTTTAATCTTTTTAATTTATTTTTTCTTGTGTGTTAAATGGAGTGTTAAATAAATGCGAGATATCTCTAAAATAAAACAACGTATTGAAATATAATAAAAATATAAATTCAGATATAATTATTTAAAGTAATATAAAATTAATTAAATATATATTTATCATCTAAGTTCAAATAAAAAAATTCAATAATTAAAAAAATAAAATACCAGCATTAACAACAGCATTAATCACTAATAAATTAATAATTTAAAGGTTAATAGTCTGATGGGTGTTTGGTTTATAAAAATATTCATAAAAATCATTATGTTGAGATTATTTTTAAAATAAACGTTGTCAATACTAAAATATCATGATAACTCTAAAAGGACAGAGTGAAAGAAAACACAACAAACATACATTTTTAATAAGAAAAGAAGTTATAAAACTATGAATACTATCGTCCTAGTGATTAGCCTAATTATTGTCAGCGTGGTGGTGATTATTAACCCACCGTGCGGGGCTGCACTAGGACGAAGAAAGGCTAACTAAACTAGCCGGATCTCTTAAAAACCCCCGCACCGAAAGGCGCGGGGGTTTTTTTTGAGCCTGAGTTTGAAAAAGAGATTAAATAGAAAATAAATTCAAATTAAACAAGAAGTTAAGATGGTAGGGTGAGAGGATGAATGGAGCACAGTGGTTAGTACAGGCATTACGAAAACAGCAAGTTGAAACCGTCTTTGGTTATCCTGGTGGTGCGATTATGCCTGTTTATGACGCACTCTATGATGGCGGTATTGAACATATTTTATGTCGTCATGAACAAGGTGCTGCCATTGCTGCTATCGGTTTCGCCCGTTCTACTGGTACAACAGGTGTTTGTATTGCGACATCAGGCCCAGGCGCTACTAATGTTATCACTGGACTTGCTGATGCATTGTTAGACTCTGTGCCTGTTGTTGCTATTACAGGGCAAGTTGCCTCTGATTTAATTGGGACTGATGCATTTCAAGAGATTGATGTTTTAGGTCTTTCGTTGGCATGTACTAAACACAGTTTTTTAGTCTCATCTGTGGATGAATTACCAAGAGTATTATCAGAGGCATTCTCTATAGCCTCTCAAGGGCGTCCTGGCCCTGTTTTAATTGATATCCCGAAAGATGTTCAATTAGCTGATGCTTCCCATTTATCAAGTTATGAATTACCTGAGGAACAAGAATTTCCTTATCCAACACAAGAGCTAGCACAAGCTAAACAGATGTTAGCACAGGCACAAAAACCTATTTTGTATGTAGGTGGAGGTGTTGCCATGAGCAATGCCGTGGATGAATTAAGAGAGTTTGTGAAACAAACCGAAATACCTGTTGTTTCCACTTTAAAAGGGTTGGGCTGTGCTGATGCGTCAGATGATAATTATTTAGGCATGTTAGGCATGCATGGCACTAAAGCGGCAAATTATGCAGTTCAGCGTAGTGATTTATTAATTGCTGTTGGTGCGCGTTTTGATGATCGCGTCACGGGGCGATTAAATACTTTTGCGCCTAATGCCAAGGTTATCCATATCGATATCGATCATGCAGAATTAAATAAATTAAAACAGGCGCATGTTGCGTTATTGGGGGATGCTAAGGTGTTGTTGCCTGTATTGTCTCAGTCATTATCTATCGCATCTTGGCAACAAGAAGTACAAGAATTAAAAACAGAACATGCTTGGCGTTATGATCATCCGGGCTCTGCAATTTATGCCCCTTTGTTATTAAAACAATTATCAGATGCCAAACCTAAAAATACCGTTGTGACAACAGATGTAGGCCAGCATCAAATGTGGTCGGCGCAACATATGACATTTGATGCACCTGAAAATTTTATTACTTCAAGTGGTTTAGGCACCATGGGATTTGGTATCCCTGCGGCAGTAGGCGCTCAAATTGCTAGACCTGATGCATGTGTTATCTGCGTATCAGGCGACGGCTCTTTTATGATGAATGTGCAGGAACTGGGCACAATCAAACGTAAACAATTACCAATCAAACTGGTGTTATTAGATAACCAACGTCTTGGTATGGTTCGCCAATGGCAAGAATTATTTTTTGAACAACGTTATAGCGAAACAATTTTAACGGATAATCCAGATTTCGTTGCCTTGGCAAAAGCATTTGATATTCCGGGGCAACGTATCACAGAAAAAGCACAGGTTGCTGATGCTATTACATGTTTATTAGAGAGCGATGGCCCTTATTTACTACAGGTATCTATCGATGACGCTGAAAATGTCTGGCCTTTAGTTCCGCCGGGCGCAAGTAATGATGAGATGATGGAGAAATCAAAATGAACCAACACAATATCACAATTGAAGCCCGTTTTTGTCCAGAGATCTTAGAACGTATCCTGAGAGTTATCCGCCATCGTGGTTTTCATATATGCTCAATGAACATGAATATCACGGAAAGTAATAATATCAATTTAAGCCTGACTGTAAGCAGCCAGCGACCATTAGAACTTTTATGCAGCCAGTTAACAAAATTAGCTGATGTTGCAGGTATTCAAGTATCACATCAACAAAAAGAAAAATTACGGTTCATGAATGCACTCAGTGCCATGTAAGGATAAAAGAATGACAAAGCAAGCTGATTATATTTGGTTTAACGGTGAAATGGTTCCATGGGCTGAGGCAAAAGTTCATGTGATGTCTCACGCATTACATTATGGTACTTCCGTATTTGAAGGTGTGCGTTGTTACAATTCTCATAAAGGTCCTGTGGTATTTCGCCATCGTGAGCATATGCAACGTTTACATGACTCAGCCAAAATCTATCGTATGCCTGTTGAGCAAAGCGTTGATGAGTTAATGGAAGCATGTCGTGAAACCTTACGTAAAAACAAATTAGTCAGTGCTTATATTCGCCCATTAGTTTTCATCGGTGATGTTGGTATGGGGGTTAATCCTCCGGCCGGTTATAAAACGGATGTGATTATCGCTGCATTCCCTTGGGGAGCATATCTTGGTGAAGAAGCTTTAGATAAAGGTATTGATTCAATGGTTTCTTCTTGGCATCGTGCGGCACCAAATACTATTCCAACCGCAGCTAAAGCTGGTGGTAACTATTTATCATCATTATTAGTGGGTAGCGAAGCGCGCCGTCATGGCTATCAAGAAGGGATAGCATTAGATGTTCATGGCTATTTATCAGAAGGTGCAGGTGAAAACTTATTTGAAGTAAAAGATGGTGTTATTTTTACACCTCCATTTACTTCATCAGCACTGCCGGGGATCACGCGTGATGCCATCATCAAATTAGCAAAAGATCTAGGTTATGAAGTGCGTGAACAAGTGCTTTCTCGTGAATCACTTTATCTTGCAGACGAAGTCTTTATGTCAGGCACAGCCGCAGAGATAACACCAGTACGTAGCGTTGATGGTATTCAAGTAGGTATCGGACGTTGTGGCCCAGTGACCAAAGCAATTCAAAAAGCCTTCTTTGGTCTGTTTACGGGTGAAACAGAAGATAAATACGGCTGGTTAGATCCAATCAATTCATAAACATAATCAAATAAATTTGTTTAGCGGGTAGATCGTTCCCTACTCGCTTTCTTTATCGCAGGAGTGTGAAAAATGCCTAAATACCGTTCAGCAACAACGACACACGGTCGTAATATGGCTGGAGCCCGTGCCTTATGGCGTGCAACAGGAATGACTGATGCTGATTTTGGTAAACCCATTATCGCAGTTGTGAACTCATTTACGCAATTCGTACCGGGTCATGTGCATCTGCGGGATTTAGGAAAACTCGTTGCTGAGCAAATTGAAGCCGCTGGTGGTGTCGCTAAAGAATTTAATACCATTGCGGTTGATGATGGTATCGCAATGGGACACGGTGGCATGCTTTACTCTTTGCCATCCCGTGAACTTATCGCAGACTCTGTTGAATATATGGTTAATGCGCACTGTGCTGATGCAATGGTGTGTATCTCAAACTGCGACAAGATCACCCCAGGGATGTTAATGGCGTCTTTACGTTTAAATATTCCGGTTATTTTTGTTTCTGGTGGCCCTATGGAAGCGGGAAAAACGAAGCTTTCAGACCAACTGATCAAATTAGATCTGGTTGATGCCATGATCCAAGGCGCAAACCCAAATGTCAGTGATGCTGATAGTGAACAAATTGAGCGATCAGCTTGCCCAACGTGTGGATCGTGTTCGGGTATGTTTACTGCAAATTCCATGAACTGTTTAACTGAAGCTCTGGGATTATCTCAACCGGGAAATGGCTCATTACTTGCAACACATGCTGATCGTGAAACACTATTTATTAATGCGGGTAAGCGTATTGTTGAATTAACCAAACGCTATTATGAAAAAGATGATGAATCTGCATTACCACGCAATATTGCCAAAAAAGAAGCCTTCGAAAATGCGATGATCTTAGATATCGCAATGGGCGGCTCGACAAATACGGTTCTGCATTTATTAGCAGCGGCTCAAGAAGGTGAAGTTGATTTCACTATGGAAGATATCGACAGACTTTCTCGCCAAGTACCTCATTTATGCAAAGTAGCTCCAAGTACACAAAAATATCATATGGAAGATGTTCACCGTGCAGGTGGAGTTATGGGTATTTTAGGTGAATTGGACAGAGCCGGATTACTCAACCGCAATGTGGGTAATATCTTAGGATTAAGCTTGTCAGAAACGTTAGCACAATATGATGTAATGTTAACACAAGATGAACAAGTAAAATCAATGTTCCAAGCAGGCCCTGCAGGTATTCGTACAACAAAGGCTTTCTCTCAAAATTGTCGTTGGCCAACCTTAGATACTGATCGTGAAAACGGATGTATCCGTAGTAAAGAACATGCTTATAGCCAAGATGGTGGATTGGCGGTGTTATCTGGTAATTTAGCGGAAGATGGTTGTATCGTTAAAACAGCGGGTGTTGATGAAGATAACTTGGTCTTTAGTGGCCCTGCAAAAGTATATGAAAGCCAAGATGATGCGGTAGAGGCCATTTTAGGTGGAAAAGTAGTTGCTGGCGATGTGGTAATTATTCGCTATGAAGGCCCTAAAGGTGGTCCTGGAATGCAAGAGATGTTGTACCCAACCTCTTATTTAAAATCAATGGGATTAGGGAAAGCTTGTGCACTTATTACTGATGGACGTTTCTCTGGTGGCACATCTGGTTTATCTATCGGGCATGTTTCACCTGAAGCGGCAAATGGTGGCGTAATTGGTTTAGTGGAAGAAGGCGATATTGTCTCTATCAATATTCCAACCAGAGAAATCTCATTAAAGGTAGATGATAAAACGTTATCAGCTCGTCGTGATGCACAAAATGCCCGTGGTGATAAAGCATGGACACCACAAAATAGACAGCGCCAAGTTTCGTTTGCCTTACGTGCTTACGCCTCTTTAGCCACTAGTGCCGATAAAGGCGCGGTGCGTGATAAATCTAAGTTAGGGGGCTAAAAGATGGCTGCCTTTAGACCTTTAAATTCAGCGCCAAGTAGCGCTGAATATTTAAAAGCGGCGCTGAGCGCACCCGTTTATGAAGCCGCAATAGTAACCCCGCTTCAAGAGATGACAAAAATCTCTGAACGTTTAGAAAATATTATTTTAGTTAAGCGAGAAGACCGACAACCAGTTCATAGCTTTAAATTACGTGGTGCTTATACCATGATAGCGGGACTGACTCCTGAGCAAAAAGAGAAAGGTGTCGTGACGGCGTCAGCGGGGAACCACGCACAAGGTGTTGCATTGTCAGCCAATCGAATGGGAGTAAAAGCTCTCATTGTGATGCCAGTTGCAACAGCAGATATCAAAGTTGATGCTGTTCGCCAATTTGGTGGAGAAGCGTTGCTTTATGGGGCTAATTTTGATGAAGCAAAAGCAAAAGCTATCGCGCTATCAGAAGAGATGGGATACACCTTTGTGCCGCCTTTTGATCATCCTGCTGTAATTGCTGGGCAAGCGACATTGGCGATGGAGCTTTTACAACAAGATGTCCATCTTGATCGAATTTTTGTGCCTGTTGGTGGCGGTGGCTTAATTGCAGGTGTCGCCGTATTAATCAAACAGCTTATGCCAGAGATTAAGGTAATAGGTGTTGAAGCTGAAGAAGCTGCATGCTTAAAAGCTGCTTTAGAAGTAGGGCATCCCGTTGAATTAGCAAGAGTTGGATTATTTGCTGAAGGTGTTGCGGTTAAACGTATTGGTGATGAAACGTTCCGTTTATGCCAAAAATATGTTGATGATGTTATCACTGTGGATAGTGATGCAATTTGTGCCGCAGTAAAAGATTTATTTGAAGATGTACGTGCGATTGCAGAACCTTCAGGTGCATTGGCATTAGCTGGGCTCAAAAAATACGTAGAAGAACACCAAATCAAAGGTGAGCGTCTTGCGCATGTTCTTTCTGGTGCAAATGTGAATTTTCATGGTTTACGCTATGTTTCTGAACGCTGTGAGCTCGGTGAAAAACGTGAAGCGCTATTGGCGGTGACTATTCCTGAACAGAAAGGAAGTTTCTTACGTTTTTGTCAAATCTTAGGTCAACGGGTTGTTACTGAGTTTAATTATCGTTATAGCGATGCTGATCCCGAAAATGCACGTATTTTTGTCGGTGTACGGCTAAGCCAAGGGTTACAAGAACGCAAAGAAATTTTACGTGAACTCACGGTAGCGGGTTATCAAGTTGCTGATTTATCTGATGATGAAATGGCAAAATTGCATGTGCGTTATATGGTTGGTGGGCGTCCGAATAAACCACTTAAAGAGCGCCTGTTTAGCTTTGAATTTCCAGAATCTCCGGGCGCTTTAATGAAGTTTCTAAAAACATTAGGGACTTATTGGAATATTACCTTATTTCATTATCGTAGCCATGGTACGGATTATGGACGTGTGCTGGTGGCATTTGAACTCCCTGAAACGGAAGGGCGTTTTGAGCGACATTTAGATGACTTGGGTTATGAGTATCATGATGAGACAGGAAACCCTTCTTTTCAATTATTCTTGTCACCGCAACCAGCAAGTTTAGTCGTGGAGTAATCGCCAAAAAGCACTGATAACGGGTTCTTGAAGGCGTTTGTGTAATGTGCAAACGCCCAATTCAAAAGGTTCTACCATTGAAATATTATCAAGTGAAGAGATGCGATTACGTACAGGTTCAGGACAGTTATCAACGACAACCTGAGGGATAAGTGCAATACCACAACCTAATGCAACCATTGAAACAATTGCTTCATGTCCCGAAACCGTCGCATAAATTGAGGGATTATGGATACGATGGCGCTTAAACCATAGTGCGATCCGTTGTCTTGATGGACCATGTTCAGGAATGATAAACGGAATATTGAGCCAATCTGGTTTCTCTTGAGTTGCAAGATGGCGAACATTGCAAGGTAGTGCTGGTGCAATCAGCACTAATGGGATTTCACCTATTTTTTCAAAACAGATATTTTCAGGAAGTTTGTCAGGTTTACCCGCGATACCTAAATCCGCTTCATCAGATTGCACTTTATCGACCGCGTCAGCCGCATCACCTGTCGTGAGTTTTATTTCGACTAATGGGTTTTCAGCTCGAAAACGATCAAGAATAGGAGGCAAATGACTGTAAGCGGCAGTCACAGAACAGAATAGGCGTAACTCACCAGAAAGGCTGGGGCTATTTTGATTTAGCGTGTGTTTAAGTTGCTTATATTGCAATAAGGTTTGTTGGGCATAGCGCTTTAATTGTTCACCAGCATCAGTAAGGGTGACTTGTCGGTTGTCACGTAAAAACAGTGGATGGCCTAAGCTTTCCTCAAGGCGTTGAATTTGACGAGATAGTGTAGAAGGGCTGACGTGCATTGCTTGTGCAGTCTTGGTGAAATGACAGCTTTCCGCTAAATGTACAAAGAGCTTGAGATCACGAATATCCATTGTCAGGCACTCATGTGATAAAAAAGAACGTTGCATTTTTTGCAACACTATCTTGTAAATATATCAATTTAAGCAACGGCTTTCATCCCCTATAGTAAAGTCATGCAACACCTCACAGAGAGTGAGGATAATAATAGCAAACACATACACAACGATTTTGGAGTCTTCTATGGCAAATTATTTTAATACATTGAATCTGCGTCAGCAGTTGTCGCAATTAGGTAAATGTCGCTTTATGTCACGTGAAGAATTTGCTGATGAAGCAAATTACCTGAAAGGCAAAAAAGTCGTTATCGTTGGTTGTGGCGCTCAAGGCCTTAACCAAGGTTTAAATATGCGTGATTCTGGTTTGAATATCGCCTATGCATTACGTCAAGAAGCAATTAATGAAAAACGTGCATCATGGCGTCGTGCGACTGAAAATGGTTTTGAAGTTGGAACCTATGAAGCACTGATCCCACAAGCAGATTTAGTCGTTAACTTAACGCCAGACAAACAACACTCAGCGGTTGTTCAAGCGGTTCAACCACTGATGAAATCAGGTGCAGCATTAGGCTATTCTCATGGTTTTAATATCGTTGAAGTGGGCGAAAAAATTCGTGATGACATTACCGTTGTTATGGTTGCACCGAAATGTCCAGGTACTGAAGTTCGTGAAGAATATAAGCGTGGCTTTGGTGTTCCAACATTGATTGCTGTTCACCCAGAGAACGATGCAAAAGGTGAAGGTATGGCTATTGCTAAAGCATGGGCCGCGGCAACTGGTGGACATCGTGCCGGCGTTTTAGAGTCTTCTTTTGTTGCTGAAGTAAAATCAGACTTAATGGGTGAGCAAACAATTCTGTGCGGTATGTTACAAGCAGGCTCACTGTTATGTTACGACAAAATGGTTGCTGATGGCGTAGAGCCAGGTTATGCAGGTAAGCTTATTCAGTTTGGTTGGGAAACCATTACGGAAGCCTTGAAGCAAGGTGGTATCACCTTGATGATGGACAGATTATCTAATCCAGCAAAAATGCGTGCTTATGCATTATCAGAACAATTGAAAGAAATCATGGCTCCGTTGTTTGCTAAACATATGGATGACATCATTTCAGGGAAATTCTCTGAGACAATGATGGCTGACTGGGCAAATGATGATAAAAACTTGCTGACATGGCGTGAAGAGACCGGAGCGAGTGCTTTTGAAAATTACCCTGAATATGAGGGCAGAATCAGCGAGCAAGAGTACTTTGATCACGGAGTATTAATGGTTGCGATGGTTAAAGCCGGTGTTGAATTAGCCTTTGATACGATGATTGAAGCAGGTATTTTTGCTGAATCAGCATATTATGAATCACTGCATGAGTTGCCATTAATCGCAAATACCATTGCTCGTAAGCGTTTATATGAAATGAACGTGGTTATCTCTGATACCGCAGAATACGGTAACTATCTGTTCTCATTCGCTGTTGTTCCTATGCTGAAAGAGTTTATGACAACATTGCAATCTGGTGATTTAGCGAAAAAAGTTCAAGATAATGGAACAGATAACGCACAATTACGTGATATCAATGAAGCAATTCGTCAGCACCCAATTGAAGCCGTAGGTAAAACGTTGCGCGGGTATATGACGGATATGAAGAAGATTGCGGTCGGCAACTAATTTTTTGTTGCTCTTTACGCGATAAGTGCGTTGGCTTCGCTCTGTTACCCAAGGCACATACTGATTGATTTTTTGTCGTTATTTACGCGATAAGTGCGTTGGCTTCGCTCTGTTACCCAAGGCACATACTGATTGATTTTTCGTCGTTATTTACGTGATAAGTGCGTTGGCTACACTCGGTTACCCAAGTCACATACTGATGTATGCTCCTTGGGATAACCTCCTTTGCCGCCTTCTTCTCACGTAAATAGCTTAGAAAAATAAGCAGAAAATAAAGATTAAATTTTATTGAAACCGTATTTCTTCATGGAGTACGGTTTTTCGTTTTTATAGTTTAAGGAAAATTGAAAGGGGGAATACTCAAGACTTTGGCTGGTTTCTGCTACAATTATCCCCCGTTATGTTCTTGGTTAATGAAGTTTGGAAAAAGTATGCGATTAAATCCCGGTCAGCAAAGAGCAGTTGAATATGTGTCAGGCCCTTGTTTGGTCTTGGCTGGCGCAGGGTCCGGTAAAACACGGGTTATTACTAATAAAATTGCACACCTTATTCGTCAATGCCAATATCCCGCAAAACAAATTGTGGCGGTTACTTTTACCAATAAAGCTGCGCGTGAAATGAAAGAGCGTGTTGCTCAAATATTAGGGCGTCAAGAAGCGAAGGGATTGATGATCTCAACGTTCCATACATTGGGGTTGGAAATTATTAAACGCGAATATAAAGCGTTAGGGATTAAAGCTAAATTTTCATTATTTGACGATCAAGACCAGTCTGCACTACTCAAAGAATTAACAGTAGATTTATTAGAAGAAGATAAAGATTTACTTTTTCAGTTAAAGAGCCAAATCTCTAACTGGAAAAACGATATGCTCACGCCAGAACAAGCAATTGGAATGGCGAGATCGCAACAAGACCATACTTTTGCCGAATGCTTTCGACGTTATGAACAACATCTGCGTAGCTGTAATGTGCTCGACTTTGATGACTTAATTAGCCGGCCAACCCTGTTATTGCGCACAAATGAAGAAGTCAGAGAGCGCTGGCAAAGACGCATCCGCTATTTGTTGGTGGATGAATATCAAGATACCAATACAAGCCAATATGAATTGGTCAAATGGCTGGTGGGCGAAAGGGCTCGTTTTACCGTTGTAGGTGATGATGACCAATCCATTTATTCATGGCGTGGTGCTCGCCCTCAAAATCTTGTGTTGTTACAAAAAGATTTTCCACAACTCAATGTAATCAAACTTGAGCAAAATTATCGATCTTCAGGGCGCATTTTAAAATCAGCGAATATATTGATTGAAAATAACCCTCATGTTTTTGAAAAACGATTATTTTCTGAATTAGGTTATGGTGATGAGCTTCGTGTTTTAACAGCAAATAATGAAGAGCATGAAGCAGAGCGTGTAGCGGGTGAATTAATTGCCCACCATTTTATTAATAAAACGAATTATAAAGATTACGCGATACTTTATCGTGGTAACCATCAGTCTCGTGTTTTTGAAAAATATCTGATGCAAAATCGCATTCCTTATCGTATTTCAGGGGAAACTTCCTTTTTCTCACGAGAGGAAATAAAAGATATTCTTGCTTATTTGCGAGTCATTACTAATCCTGATGATGATGCAGCATTTTTACGTATTGTGAATAAACCTCGTCGTGAAATTGGGCCTATAACAATCCAAAAATTAGGTGAATGGGCAAAAATTCGAGATAAAAGCTTATACAATGCCTGTTTTGATTTAGGATTAAGCCAAACGCTAACTGGACGAGGTTTAAATTCATTACAAGCATTCTCGCAATGGATGTCACGTATAGTGCAAAAATCGGAACGAGAGCCACTGCTGGCTGTGCGCGATTTATTGCATGAAATGGATTATGAAAGTTGGTTATATGAAACCTCAAGTAGTGCAAAAGCTGCGGAAATGAGGATGAAAAATATTAATCAGCTATTCTCATGGATGAGTGAAATGCTAGAAGGTAATGAATTACATGAACCTATGACACTTTCTCAAGTGGTTAACCGCTTTACTCTGCGCGATATGATGGAGCGCGGTGAAACAGAAGAAGAGCTAGATCAGGTTCAGTTAATGACATTGCATGCCTCTAAAGGTCTTGAATTTCCACATGTTTTTTTAGTGGGTATGGAAGAAGGTATATTGCCACATCAAAGCAGTATTGATGAAGATAATGTTGAAGAAGAGCGACGCCTTGCTTATGTGGGCATTACTCGCGCACAAAAAACACTCACGTTTACATTATGCAAAGAAAGACGTCAATATGGTGAATTAATTCGACCAGATCCAAGTCGTTTTCTGTATGAATTACCTCAAGATGATTTAAATTGGGATACTAATAAAAAGAAAGCGTTAAGTGCAGAAGAGAAGCAAGAAAAAGGGCAAAAGGGTGTGGCGGGATTAAGAGCAATGCTAGCAAAACATAAATCTGAATAATTTATTTGTTATTAAAATTAACCCCTTGTCATATAAATGTACAAGGGGTTTTTATTTTTGTATAAGTAAAAAGTTAACTTATACGAGAGCTATTTTGTTCTTCAATCATTAAAGACCAATGTACATAACTCTGTAGTTGGATCTCTTCTTGGAGATTTTCAGCCCGTAACGGGTGCTCATTAAGCCACTGATAAGGCAGGGTAATAATGAGTGTTTCACCCTCAGTACGTAATCGTAATGCGGGAAGTGTGTCATCGCGGCGGCGGCTAGCAAAAATAATAGCTAACCGCAGCAGACGCACTAATTGATAGGCTTGATTTATCGGCAATGCATTTTGATGATTAAGAGGGGCAAGATCGATAATTCCCATTTGATTTCTTAATAACGATGCTAATAAACGTCGTTGTGCTGGTGTGTATCCAGGTAAATCAAGATGAGAAAGTAGATAGCTTGCATGTGATGGTGCTTGACGGAAATCAACACTGAGCCCAATTTCATGTAATGCACTGGCACTATTAAGTAATTCACGACAACGATTATCTAACTGCCAACTTTTACTGACTTGAATAAAAAAGTGTTCAGCCAGTTGTTGTACGCGGTGTGCTTGCTCAATTTCAATTTGAAAACGACGTTGGATATTGCGAAGGGTGCGTTGGCGAATATCTTGCTCAATAGGTAAGTGCAACATGCCATAGACTAGCCCTTCTCTTAATGCGCCTCCCGCAAGGATCATATTTTTAATGTGCAAGGTTTCAAATATGGCGATCAAAATAGCAAGTCCACTTGGAAACACTAAGGCTCGTTCAAAAGTGAGTCCTTCAATTTCCAACTCTTCCAACTTTCCACATTCAATTGCTTTATGTTTAAGTCGTTCCAACTTAGGCAAGGTAATTAATTCATCCATTCCTTGCGCAATCATGATCTCTTGCAGAGCTTGAACAGTACCGGATGCACCTACGCAGACTTGCCAGCCTTGTTGAAGTAATTTCTCTGCAACAGGGGCGAGTATCGCTTTCGCTGCATCTTGTGCTTTGGCAAAATTTTCTTGAGTGAGAGTGCGATCAGTAAAATAGCGCTCTAACCAAGTCACGCAACCCATACTCAGGCTCATCAATTGCGTCGTTTTGGCGCCGGTACCTGTCACTAACTCAGTGCTTCCACCGCCAATATCCACCACTAAACGTTGTTCTGCACCACCTGTGGTATGTGCAACACCACGGTAGATAAGGCGTGCTTCTTCCTCACCACTAATGACATGAACCGTATTACCCAGAATTTCAGAGGCTTTAGCGACAAAAATATCTGCATTTTTAGCAATACGTAATGTGGCTGTTGCGACGACTTTGATTTGTTCTGCTGGAATATCACGTAGATATTCAGAAAACAGTCGTAAACATTGCCAACCGCGTTCCATTGCCTGTTCTGACAATTCATTTTCACTGTTTAGGCCCGCAGCGAGTCGAACTTTACGTTTCACACGGGAAAGTACTTGTATTGAACCCGCAATTTCTCGAACGACTAACATATGAAAACTGTTAGAACCTAAATCAATAGCAGCATAAAGTGATGAAGATTTCAGCATAATTTATGGATGACTCGGGCGTTTATTTCGGTTGTTACGTTGAGTATTATTTCCTCGGTTTCGCGACGGCGCATTATTGCGACGAGGCTGGTTTTGGCGAGGACGGTGACGGCGTTTAGGCTCAGGAAGATCTGTCAATAACGCATCACTATTATATTTACTCACAGGAATAGCATGTTGAATATAGGTCTCAATTGCAGGTAAATTTAGGGCATATTCTTCACACGCAAGACTGATTGAATTACCACTATTACCCGCACGTCCAGTTCTACCAATGCGGTGAACATAATCTTCACAATCATCAGGTAAATCATAGTTAAAAACATGTGTTACAGATGGAATATGAAGACCTCTAGCTGCAACGTCGGTGGCAACCAAAATATCAATATTACCTTGGGTAAAATCCTCTAAAATACGCAGACGTTTTTTCTGAGGAACATCACCTGTTAATAAACCAACGCGGTGTCCATCTGCGGCAAGGTGTGCCCAAATGTCGTCACAGCGATGTTTTGTATTGGCGAAAATGATACAGCGATCAGGCCATTCTTCTTCAATTAACGTTTGGAGAAGGCGCATTTTTTCTTCATTTGAAGGATAAAAAAGCTCTTCTTTTATACTAAAACCTGTTTTTTGTTCAGGTTCAACTTCAACGTATTCAGGGTTATTCATCTGTTCAAAGGCAAGTTCTCTTACACGGTAAGATAGTGTTGCAGAGAACAACATATTCATACGCTCAGCCGCAACTGGCATGCGACGGAAGATCCAACGAATATCTTTAATAAAGCCGAGATCGTACATTCTGTCCGCTTCATCAAGTACCACAACTTGAATTGCGCTAAGATTAATATGACCTTGTTTAACATAGTCAATTAAGCGCCCAGTTGTGCCAATAACAATATCGACACCATTACTTAATACTTTTAGTTGTTCATCATAGCCATCGCCACCATAGGCGAGACCCATTTTTATCCCTGTGTTTTGTGCAAGCTCTTTAGCATCAGAATAAATCTGCACGGCTAATTCGCGTGTTGGTGCCATAATAAGAGCACGAGGTTGGTTCGTTTCATGCCCTTCTTTTGCAGGGTGCGTTAAAAGATAATGAAACGTTGAGGTTAAAAACGCCAACGTTTTGCCTGTTCCTGTTTGGGCTTGCCCGGCAATGTCTTGACCTTTCACAGTGATAGGTAACGTCAATGCCTGAATTTGTGTACAATTAGAGAACCCTTTTTTCTCAAGGGCTTCTATCACTTTTGGATGCAAGGCGAAGTCGGAAAACTTCTTTTCTGTCAAATATGTTTTGCTCATAATGTAATAGAATATCAGTTATGGGTTGCATTACAAAAGTTTATCCGCTGAAATGCAGACAGACTTTTGTTATTTAATGTTACACTGGTACGGTCAATATTATTCTTTGGAGTAGAACAATGAGCGATAAAATCCTTCACTTATCTGACAGCAAATTCGATGCTGATGTATTAAATGCAACCGGCCCCGTGCTCGTTGATTTCTGGGCTGAATGGTGTGGCCCATGTAAAATGATTGCTCCTATTCTAGATGAAGTTGCAACAGAATACGCTGGTAAATTAACAGTTGCGAAGCTAAACATCGATCAAAACCCACTAACAGCACCAAAATACGGTATTCGTGGCATTCCTACACTGATTTTATTCAAAAATGGTGCAGTTGCAGCAACTAAAGTAGGTGCGTTGTCAAAAACTCAACTAAAAGAGTTTTTAGACGAAAATATCTAATTTGATTTAGATATCAAAAATAAAGTAGGACGTTTAGACCTTGTCAGTATTTCTGTTATTGACCGCTAGACGTCCGCTTCGAAGCATGATAAGTTAGCGCCACTTACTTACATAATATATCGGATCTTCTTGTCAATATGATTAGACATGATTAAATAAGTCTGAGATATTGAATATCAAGCGTACAAAGTAATAGAATTGAATAACATGATATGATATTTAATCTAATATGATATTTAATATAAGTAATCTGAATTCATCTAACCAGTCAAGTTGCCTTAGAATAATCTATAGTATTCAAGGAATATAAATTTTTCCAAGTATGTTCCTAACCCATAAGTTGAAAGTACACTCATAGCATTAAGACAATGAATGTCACTTCTCTGGGTATAAAGCAGACTGGTCTAATAGTATTAATACTCTCTAACATTATCATTTTAGTTATACCCTTATGTTAGAAAGTTATAATCTGTAATTTTACACATGACGAAACTGACAGCGATTCGCTGTTATACTATTCACGTTCATAGTTCGAGAGTTACCCCGAGTTATTAAGAACCCACCATTATGAATCTTACCGAATTAAAAAATACGCCGGTATCAGAACTGATAGCACTTGGCGAAAATATGGGGCTAGAGAACCTGGCTCGAATGAGAAAGCAAGACATTATTTTCTCTATCTTGAAGCAACACGCGAAAAGTGGAGAAGATATTTTCGGTGACGGTGTGCTGGAAATATTGCAGGATGGCTTCGGCTTCCTACGTTCCGCAGACAGTTCCTACCTTGCTGGTCCCGATGATATCTATGTTTCTCCAAGTCAAATTCGCCGTTTTAACCTTCGCACTGGTGACACCATCGCAGGGAAAATCCGTCCTCCTAAAGAAGGTGAACGTTATTTTGCCCTCCTAAAAGTTAATGAAGTTAACTTTGATAAACCAGAAAATGCCCGCAGTAAAATCCTCTTTGAAAACTTAACACCTTTACATGCTAATAATCGTTTACGCATGGAACGTGGTAATGGTTCAACAGAAGACTTAACTGCGCGTGTTCTTGACTTAGCCGCACCAATCGGCCGTGGCCAACGTGGTCTTATTGTTGCTCCACCAAAAGCAGGTAAAACAATGTTGCTGCAAAATATCGCAGCAAATATTGCTCATAATTACCCTGATTGCGTATTGATGGTACTTCTGATTGATGAACGTCCAGAAGAAGTAACTGAGATGCAACGCTTGGTAAAAGGTGAAGTTATCGCCTCTACCTTTGATGAACCAGCTTCTCGCCACGTACAAGTTGCAGAGATGGTCATTGAAAAAGCAAAACGCTTAGTTGAGCATAAAAAAGACGTTATCATCTTGTTAGACTCTATTACTCGTTTAGCGCGTGCTTATAACACTGTTGTACCTTCGTCAGGTAAAGTGTTAACTGGTGGTGTGGATGCAAACGCATTGCATCGCCCTAAACGTTTCTTCGGTGCAGCTCGTAATGTTGAAGAAGGTGGTAGTTTAACTATCATTGCAACAGCGCTCGTTGATACTGGTTCTAAAATGGACGAAGTTATCTACGAAGAATTTAAAGGTACAGGTAATATGGAATTGCACCTGTCCCGTAAAATTGCTGAAAAACGTGTTTTCCCAGCGATCGATTATAATCGTTCTGGTACACGTAAAGAAGAATTGCTGACGACCCAAGATGAGCTACAAAAAATGTGGATCCTGCGTAAGATTATTCATCCGATGGGTGAAATCGACGCGATGGAATTCCTCATTAATAAATTAGCGATGACGAAGACAAATGAAGAGTTCTTTGACTTTATGAAACGCTCATAAGATTTATTAACAAAGCGGCTGAGCTAATAACAACATTAAAATATTAAAAGAGTGTGCTCTGTTACAGAATAAGTAATATCCCCTCAATTTATATGCTGTTAAGCTCGTTTACTTTGTTAGAATGACGATATGATAAAAACGCCACACTATTGTGGCGTTTTTTGTTTTTATTTTTTATGGGTGTAATTAAATTTTGAGTGCAATATTTTAGCGAGAAGTTGGTATATATATTGCATGTTTTAGTAATTGATAAAAATAGCGATGGCATCAATAAAAAATAGTTAAGGAAAACTTATAATTGATGAAGGGTGGTGGGTTTTGAAGAAACTCGTCGTGGTGGAGCTGGAAAAAAGAATAAAAACACATGGAAGGGTAAAATAACCAGCTATATTTATTATAGAGAACAGTACTGTGGATATACTAAAAATGAGCACAAGCGTTTTTTATGTGTTCTTATTTTCTTTCGCATTTTTATTCTTTGCTCGTAAAATTGCAAAAAAAATAGGACTCGTGGATAAACCAAATTATCGTAAAAAACATCATGGATTGATCCCTCTTGTGGGCGGGATTTCAGTCTATTTTGGTATTGTTTTCGCATTTTATATTTCAGATATCTACATTCCTCATAAGGAATTGTATCTGGCATGTGCGGGACTTCTTGTTTTTATCGGTGCGTTAGATGATCGCTTTGATATTAGTGTCAAAATAAGAGCAACTATCCAAGCATTTGTTGGGATCGTGATGATGGTGGGGGCAGGATTAAAACTGGACACACTTGGTCATGCTTTTGGTCCCTGGGAAATGCATTTAGGACCTTTTGGTTACATTGTGACACTTTTTGCTGTTTGGGCTGCAATTAATGCTTTCAATATGGTTGATGGTATTGATGGGTTATTAGGTGGTCTTTCTTGTGTTTCTTTTGGCGCGTTAGGTATTTTGTTATATCAAAGTGGTAATTCTGCGCTCGCATTCTGGTGTTTCTCATTTATTGCTGCAATTTTGCCTTATATCCTTTTGAACCTAGGGGTCTGCGGTAAAAAATTCAAAGTCTTTATGGGGGATGCTGGTAGTACTCTGATCGGGTTTACCATTATTTGGCTATTAGTTGCATCAACACAGACTCAGCCTCGCCCTGTAAAAGCAGTCACTGCATTATGGATAATTGCTATTCCTCTTATGGATATGGTGGCAATTATGTACCGCCGTTTACGTAAAGGGATGAGCCCTTTCTCACCAGACCGTCAACATATTCATCATTTGATTATGCGTGCGGGTTTTACCTCTCGCCAAGCCTTTATTTTAATAACGGTGGCTGCTGCACTTTTAGCCGCGATTGGTATTATCGGTCAAAACCTATCATTTATTCCTGAATGGTTCATGTTGGCATTATTCTTGCTTGCATTTGTTATGTATGGTTATTGCATTAAACGCGCGTGGCGGGTCGCTCGTTTTATTAAACGACATAAGCGCCGCTTACGTAGAGCAACACAACAGCATTAATATAAGCAGAGGTCTTTTAACGTGATGAACTCGGAAAATAACGCTTCCCGACAGGGTAATCAGCCAGATAACGAACTCGATATCCGAGGTCTTTGTTGTGCGCTTTGGTCAGGAAAAAGCTGGATTATAGGGTTCGCTCTGCTTTTTGCTGTGATTGCACTTGGGGCATCATATTTGATGCAACCTAAATGGAGTGCAATTGCAATGACAGAGAAACCAACGATAAATAACTTAGGCAGTTATTATTCGCAATCTCAGTTTTTACGTAATCTTGATACACAAATTAATCCATCAGCACAAACTCCAGCTTTAAGTATTCCTGATGAAGCTTATCAAGAGTTTGTTACTCAAATTGCTGCTTTTGATACTCGCCGCGAGTTTTGGCTACAAACGGATTATTTCAAGCAACGCAAAGAAAACGATGAGCAAGCTAATGCAGCGTTATTGGATGAGTTAATTAATAATATTCAATTTACGCCTTCTGATGAGAAAAAATTGGTTAATGATCAATTAAGACTCATTGCAGAATCATCAAAAGAGGCGAGCCAATTATTAAATGAGTATATCGCTTTCGCTAATAAAAGAGCATCTACTCATCTTAATGAAGAAGTGATAACTGCATGGGCAACAAGAACACAGTCAATGAAAGCGTTAGTTAAACGCCAAGAAATGGCGGCTCAAGCGGCTTACCAACGTCAAATTAACTTATTAGAGCAATCAATAAAAGTTGCTGAGAAACAAGGTATTTCTCAAAAACAGACATCTATTGCGATTGATGAGTTGCCTGACTCTAAATTATTCCTGCTAGGTGTTCCTTTATTGCAATCGCAACTAGAAACTTTAGTGGCGACAGGTGCTGATTTTGATAGTGATTATGATCAAAATACAGCAATGTTAGCGACCCTCGCAGTGGGAGCAAAATTGCAAGATAACTTCCAAACTTACCGTTTCTTACGTACTCCTGAAGATCCTGTAAAACGTGATAGTCCTCGCCGTGCCTTTATGATGGTACTTTGGGGAGCAATTGGTGTATTAGCAGGCGCAGGTGTTGCATTAGTAAGACGTAGCTCATTAAAAAAATAATAACTATTAAATTTTGTCATTGATGACAATAACGAGACATCAGGTGTTTCGGCACCTGATGTATTGAGTATAAGGGCATATTGCTTTCCCAAAAATAAGCGATATAACAACGAAAAAAAGAGAGCCACTGTGAAAGTGTTGACTGTTTTTGGCACACGCCCTGAAGCGATAAAAATGGCACCTTTAGTGCACGCTTTAGCAAATGATGATTCGTTTGAAGCGAAGGTATGTGTTACGGCCCAACATCGAGAAATGCTTGATCAGGTATTAAATCTTTTTGAGATCAAACCAGATTACGATCTCAATATTATGAAACCAGGACAAGATTTAACGGATATTACCTGTCGTATTTTAGAAGGGTTAAAACCGGTATTAGCATCATTCCAACCTGATGTTGTTTTGGTGCATGGTGATACAACGACAACCATGGCAGCAAGTTTAGCCGCTTTTTATCAACGCATTCCAGTTGGCCATGTGGAAGCAGGATTGCGTACAGGCAATCTTTATTCACCATGGCCAGAAGAAGCCAACCGTACCATTGCAGGGCATCTTGCCATGTATCATTTCGCACCAACAGAGACAGCAAAATTAAATCTGGTACGAGAAGCGGTTGCAGATAAAAATATTTTTGTTACTGGAAATACTGTTATTGATGCACTGTTTTGGGTGAGTGATAGAGTGATGGGCAATCAAACACTCTTAAATGAACTCGCTGTAAACTATCCTTTTATTCAGCCAGATAAAAAAATGATCCTTGTGACGGGACATCGTCGCGAAAGCTTTGGTGGTGGTTTCGAACGTATTTGCCAAGCATTAGCTGAAATCGCCTTAGCACATCCTGATGTTGAAGTTGTCTATCCTGTTCACTTAAACCCAAATGTGAGTGAGCCTGTTCAACGTATTCTTCACGGCATTGACAACATTAAACTAATACAACCACAAGATTATCTCCCATTTGTTTATCTAATGAACCATGCTTACCTTATTTTGACTGACTCTGGTGGCATTCAAGAAGAAGCGCCTTCATTAGGTAAACCTGTTCTTGTCATGCGTGATACCACAGAACGTCCAGAAGCGGTTGAAGCGGGTTCTGTTCGTTTGGTGGGAACCGATACCAAACGTATTGTTAGCGAAGTAACCTCTTTATTGACAGACGAAAACGCATATCACCAAATGAGTAAGGCGACAAACCCTTATGGTGATGGACATGCCTGCCAACGTATTCTTGAAGCATTGAAAAAAAATCAGGTGACATTATGAGTTTTGAAACTATTTCTGTTATCGGCCTCGGCTACATTGGTTTACCTACAGCGGCTGCTTTTGCCTCTCGTAAAAAAAGCGTCATCGGTGTTGATGTTAATCAGCATGCAGTTGATACAATTAATAAAGGTCAAATTCATATTGTTGAACCTGATCTTGATAAAGTTGTTAAACAAGCCGTTGAAGAGGGGCACTTAAAAGCCTACACCACCCCACAGCCAGCAGATGCTTTCCTTATTGCGGTACCAACACCTTTTAAAGGTGAACATGAGCCTGATTTGGCTTATGTTGAATCGGCAGCTCGCTCTATTGCACCTGTACTGAAAAAAGGCGACCTTATTATCCTAGAATCGACGTCACCTGTTGGTTCTACTGAACAAATGGCACAGTGGTTAGCTGAAGCTCGTCCAGATTTAACCTTCCCTCATCAAGACGGTGAAGAAGCAGATATTGATATTGCTTATTGTCCTGAGCGTGTATTACCTGGTCAGGTTATGATTGAGCTTATTCGCAATGACCGAGTTGTTGGTGGGATGAACCGTAAATCTTCCGAACGTGCGAGTGAGCTATACAAAATTTTCCTTGAAGGTGAATGTGTTATCACCAATGCGCGTACCGCAGAAATGTGTAAGCTAACAGAAAATAGCTTCCGTGATGTTAATATTGCATTTGCTAACGAATTATCACTGATCTGCGCTGACCAAGATATCAATGTGTGGGAGCTAATTAGCTTGGCGAACCGCCATCCACGCGTCAATATTTTACAACCAGGCCCTGGCGTTGGTGGACACTGTATAGCAGTTGATCCTTGGTTTATCGTGTCACAAAATCCAAAGCAATCTCGTTTAATTCACACTGCGCGTTTAGTCAATGATGGCAAACCAGTGTGGGTTATTGATCAAGTGAAAGCAGCGGTTGCGGATTGTCTGACTGAAACGGGTAAACGTGCTAATGAAATTAAAATAGCCTGCTTTGGTTTAGCCTTTAAACCTAACATTGATGATTTACGTGAAAGCCCAGCCATGAACATCACCAAACAAGTGGCAGATTGGCACAGCGGTACAACATGGGCTGTTGAACCTAATATTCATGAGTTACCAACCAAACTGAAAGGGATCACGGAGTTAGTGTCAACTGAGCAAGCATTAAAAGATGCGGATATTGTCTTAATGCTCGTTGATCATCAGCAATTTAAAGCGATCCCTGGTAGTAAAGTCACTCAAAAATGGATTGTAGATACTAAAGGAGTATGGCGTTGAAACGCATTCTAGTTACAGGTGGAGCCGGTTTTATCGGCTCTGCTGTTGTTCGACATATTATTGAAAACACCAATGACAGCGTTGTTGTGGTGGATAAGCTGACTTATGCTGGTAATTTAGAGTCATTAGCGACAGTAGCTAACAGCGAACGCTATGTATTTGAGCAAGTTGATATCTGTGATAGAGCAGAGCTTGACCGCTTATTTTCTCAATATCAACCAAATGTTGTGATGCATTTAGCGGCTGAAAGTCATGTTGACCGTTCTATTGATGGCCCTGCGGCATTCATTGAGACCAATATTGTTGGTACTTACACATTACTAGAAGCGGCTCGCCATTATTGGCAAGTACTCTCTGAAGATAAGAAAGCGGCATTTCGTTTTCACCATATTTCAACAGATGAAGTGTATGGCGATCTAGAAGGTACAGATGATTTCTTTACTGAAACCACACCTTATGCCCCAAGTAGCCCTTATTCTGCTTCTAAAGCATCAAGTGACCATTTAGTACGTGCATGGTTACGGACTTACGGTTTACCTACGGTGATCACAAACTGTTCAAATAACTACGGTCCTTATCACTTCCCTGAAAAATTGATCCCTTTAATTATTTTAAATGCGATTTCAGGAAAGCCATTACCTGTCTATGGAAAAGGTGAGCAAATTCGTGATTGGCTCTATGTTGAAGATCATGCTCGAGCACTCTATTTAGTCGCAACAACAGCAACACCAGGTAAAACCTACAATATTGGTGGTCATAATGAGCGCCGTAATATTGATGTTGTTAAAACAATTTGTGCGCTATTAGAAGAGTTATATCCAGCAAAACCGGAAGGTGTTTCTCAATACGCTGATTTAATTACATATGTAAAAGATAGACCTGGTCATGATCTGCGTTATGCCATTGATGCTGCGAAAATTGAAGCTGAATTAGGTTGGAAGCCCGAAGAGACATTTGAATCAGGTATTCGTAAAACTGTTTTGTGGTACTTAAATAACGAAACATGGTGGAAACGTGTACTTGATGGCTCTTACGCAGGTGAACGTTTAGGGCTTGGAAACTGATTAAGTAAAAGGATAAATGATGAAAGGTATTATTCTAGCGGGTGGCTCTGGTACACGACTACATCCGATAACCAAAGGGGTATCGAAGCAGTTATTACCTATCTACGATAAGCCCATGATCTATTATCCGCTTTCAGTTCTGATGCTTGCTGGTATTCGAGATATTTTGATCATTACAACACCCGATGACATGACCTCATTCCAACGTTTATTAGGTGATGGTTCTGCATTTGGTGTTCATCTTCAATATAAAATACAGCCATCGCCAGATGGTTTAGCTCAAGCGTTTATTTTAGGTGAAGAATTTATTGGTGATGATCATTGCTGTTTAGTGCTAGGCGATAATATCTATTTTGGTCAAGGCTTTAGTCCAAAACTAAAACAAGTTGCTCAACGTGAACGGGGAGCGACAGTTTTTGGTTATCAAGTCATGGATCCTGAACGATTTGGTGTTGTTGAATTTGATGATGATTTTAAAGTGCTGTCGATTGAAGAAAAGCCAGAACAACCTAAATCTAATTGGGCTGTAACAGGGCTTTACTTCTACGATAACCGTGTGGTTGATTTTGCTAAAAAAGTAAAACCCTCTATTCGTGGTGAACTAGAAATTACGTCTATTAATCAGATGTATCTTGAGTGTGGCGAGCTTAATGTTGAACTGTTAGGGCGTGGTTTTGCATGGTTAGATACCGGCACTCACGACAGTTTAATTGAGGCTAGTACTTTCGTTCAAACCGTTGAAAAGCGCCAAGGATTTAAAGTGGCGTGTCTTGAAGAGATTGCTTGGCGTAATGGATGGCTCAATGATGACCAAGTAAGAGAAAGTGCAAAATCACTGTCTAAAACGGGTTATGGTCGCTATCTATTGGATTTATTACATGTCCGTCCTCGCCAATATTAATTATCTTGAGTGGGAAAGTGAATTTTTCTCACTCAAAACAGGGCGCCTTGAGTTTGATATTCAAGCGCCTGTATTAATAGACAAACAGCTTGATGCATTTGCTCTAGTTCAAGCTAAAGTCGCATCTCATGAGCTTTCACTCATCGATAAACTCAGTCAATTAGGTTTTCAATTTGCGGAAGGTGAAATTGATTTTAAACTTCCAATTGGCATAGAAAATGCTTGTAAGAAAGCGCCTGAATTATATTTTAGAAAGGCCAATGATGCTGATATTAATTTACTGATGAAAACGGCATCAGAGGCTTTTGTTCAAAGCCGTTTTCGAGCACCTTGGTATCAAGAAGGCGATAGCAGTCGTTTTTACGCATTATGGGTTAAAAAAGCCGTACTAGGCACGTTCGATGATATCTGCTTACTAACTTATGATATTGAAAATAACATGAGTGGTTTTGTCACTTTACGTCGTCTATCTGAAAGTGAAGCAAGAGTGGGGTTACTTGCAGTAATGCCCAATAGAACAGGACAAGGCATTGGTAAACAACTGATGTCGGCCGCGAAGTTTTGGTGTCAACAGCAAGGTATTTCAACCCTATATGTTGCAACACAAATCAGCAATATTGCAGCTTCGCGTTTATACACACACAGTGGGGGCTTAATAGAGAGCACCACTTATTGGTTATACAGGGGATAATATGATTCCGTTTAATAAACCACCCGTTGTCGGCACCGAATTAGAATATATGAAACAAGCCATGGAAAGTGGCAAGCTATGTGGTGATGGCAATTTCACAAAAAAATGTGAAAAGTGGTTAGAAGAACAATTTCATTGTCATAAAACGCTGTTAACGCCATCTTGTACTGCATCGCTTGAAATGGCTGCTATCTTATTAGATATCAAGCCTGGCGATGAAGTCATTATGCCGAGTTTTACCTTTGTTTCGACCTCTAATGCGTTTGTATTACGTGGGGCAACCATTGTTTTTGTTGATATTCGTCCAGATACCATGAATATCGATGAAACAAAAATTGAAGCGGCAATTACAGACAAAACTCGAGCTATCGTGCCTGTTCATTATGCGGGTGTTGCGTGTGAAATGGACACGATTATGGCTATTGCGAAAAGACATAATCTATTTGTTATCGAAGATGCAGCACAAGGTGTCATGTCAACTTACAAAGGTAAGGCATTGGGCACTATTGGTCATATTGGTTGCTATAGCTTCCATGAAACTAAAAACTACTCATCAGGTGGTGAAGGTGGTGCAACGCTTATTAACGATCCTGACTTAATCAATCGTGCAGAAGTTATCCGCGAAAAAGGCACTAATCGTAGCCAATTTTTCCGTGGACAAGTCGATAAATATACTTGGCGTGATATTGGTTCTAGTTACTTAATGTCAGATTTACAAGCTGCATATTTATGGGCACAGCTTGAAGAAGCTGAAAGAATTAATGAACGTCGCTTAGCGTTTTGGCAGATTTATTATGATGCATTGACACCATTAGCAGAGAAAGGCTTATTAACGCTTCCAATCGTTCCTGAAGGATTAGAACACAATGCGCATATGTTCTATATCAAACTGAACAATATCGAGCAACGTACTGCGTTTAATGATTATATGAAAGCGCACGATGTTTTAACTGTCTTCCACTATGTGTCATTGCATACCAGCCCAGCAGGTATGAAATTTGGTCGTTTTGATGGTGAAGATATTTTCACTACACAAGAAAGTGAACGTTTAGTGCGTTTACCTATGTTTTACAATATGACAGAAGAAGAACAGCAAATCGTTATTGGCCATATTCGCGATTTCTTTGCTTAATTATGTCATTAGCCAAAGCATCAATTTGGACAGCGGGATCAACCCTGATAAAAATCGGGGCTGGTCTGCTTGTTGTCAAATTACTCGCTGTCTCCTTTGGTCCTTCTGGCGTGGGATTAGCAGGTAACTTTCGTCAATTAATTACCGTACTTGGCGTATTGTCTGGTGCGGGTATTTTTAATGGTGTAACGAAATTAATCGCACAATATCAAGATGATGAGATTCAGCGCAAAAAAGTGTTGGGTACTTCATCATCTATGATTTTGCTGTTTTCTACACTGTTAGCTATTTTATTTCTTCTTTTTTCTGCCCCCATTAGCCAAGTGTTATTTGGCGATGATTATCATCGATATCAGGATATTGTAAGAGCCGTTGCTTTTATTCAAATGGGAATAGCGTATAGCAATTATTTCCTAGCGATATTAAAGGGGTATCGAGATGCCGCTGGTAATGCATTATCAATTATCACGGGTAGTATCATTGGTGTTATTGCTTATTATTTATGCTATTTATTTGCGGGTTATCACGGTGCATTAATTGGACTTGCATTAGTGCCTGCACTTATTTTATTTCCTGCTACATTTTTAGTAGTAAAGCGTAAGCGATTTGCGTTAAGTGAGCTTAAACCTCGTTGGGATAAGGCAATAGCAAGCCATCTTGGTAAATTTACGATTATGGCGATACTGACATCGATTACGTTGCCAGTCGCTTATATTATGATGCGTAATCTACTTGCTGAGCACTATAGCTGGGATGATGTTGGTATTTGGCAAGGTGTAACTAGCATTTCAGATGCTTACTTGCAGTTTATTACAGCCTCTTTTTCGGTTTATTTGTTGCCAACACTCTCTCGATTAACGCAAAAGAGTGACATTACCAAAGAGATCGTAAAATCACTGAAGTTTGTACTTCCTGCAGTTGCCGTTGCTAGTTTTATGGTGTGGTTATTGCGTGATTTTGCGATTTGGTTACTGTTTTCAGACAAATTTGTCGCTATGCGTGATTTATTTGCATGGCAACTTGTCGGTGATGTTTTAAAAGTAGGCGCTTATGTCTTTGGCTATTTAGTCATTGCAAAAGCGGCATTACGTTTTTATATCCTTACAGAAGTAAGTCAATTTGCTTTACTAACACTATTTTCCCGTTGGCTTATTCCTGAACATGGCGCACTTGGTGCAGCTCAAGCCTATATGGCAACATATATTATTTACTTCCTTCTCTGTAGTTCTGTTTTCGTGATTTATTGCAGGCGCAAATGACAACTTTGATTTACGTACTAGGTTCAGACATTGTGCATCATAACAACACAATGTTACGGTTTTTTAACGACCACCTCGTCACTGAGGCGGGATTAACGTATAAACCTCGTTTTATCGTTGCCAGTAAAGATACTTCACTACAAGAAAGCTACCCAGCTTTAGACATTGAGTGTTTATCGGATAAAAAACAGGTTGCGCAGAGAGTGATTACATTGGCAAAGGCTGATACTCACCAACGATTCCTTTTTTTAGGCCAATTTAATGCCCCGATTTGGTTGGCATTACTGACAGGTAAAATTAAGCGTCATCAGTTTTGGTGGCATATTTGGGGGGCCGATCTGTATCAGGATTCTAAGCAGCTCAAATTTAGGCTATTTTATCTTCTTCGCAAGTTAGCACAAAAACGAGTAGGGCGAGTGTTCGGCACACGAGGTGATCTTAACTACTTCGCGCAGTTTAACGTTAATATTCCAGCAAGTTTGCTTTATTTCCCAACAAGAATGGAACCAGCACTGACTGTGACAGAAAAGTCATCTATTGATGCACAACAAATCACTATTATTGTCGGAAATTCAGGGGACAGATCAAATCGCCATATTGAAGCATTACAATCGATAGCAGAACAATATGGAACGCGTGCAAAAGTGATTATCCCAATGGGATATCCTGATAATAATGACGTATATATTGATGAAGTATCTCAAGCTGTTAATCAGTTACTTCCTGATAATCAGGTTGAGATTTTACGTGATAAACTGGCATTTGATGATTATTTAGCCTTATTAAAGACATGTGATTTAGGCTATTTTATTTTTCATCGCCAGCAAGGCATTGGTACGCTTTGTCTACTTATCCAATTTGCGATCCCTTTTGTTATTAGCCGTCAAAACCCATTTTGGCAAGATTTAACAGAACAGAATGTTCCAGTCTTTTTCTCAGGTGATAAATTAGATGCTGCTCTGATTGAAGAAGCTCAACGTCAATTACTTATGCTTGATCGCCAAAGTATTACCTTCTTTGCGCCTAATTTTACTGATGGTTGGAAACAGTTGATTGAGATAAGTACAGGAGAACCCCAATGACATTGGCGGAACTGGGTGGCTTGACACTCGTTTATTTTATCTCCTTAAGTTTTATTTTATTACTGACTTATCAAGAGTTTCGTCGAGTTCGTTTCAATTTTAATGTTTTTTTCTCAATGCTTTATTTGCTGACATTCTATTTTGGCTTTCCACTGACCTGTATGTTGGTGTTCCAATTTGATGTGGCAGTTGTTCCTGTTGATTCATTATTATACGCATTATTAGCTTCTACCAGCTTCTATGCTATTTATTATGTAACTTATAAGGTTAGATTGAGAAAGCCCGTTAGCGGCCCTTCTAGGTCGTTATTTACGATGAATAGAGTAGAAACCAATCTTACCTGGATCTTATTGGCATTAATTGCATTTGTGACAGTAGGGATTTTCTTCCTACAAAATGGTTTTTTACTCTTTAAGCTCAAAACATATAGCCAAATTTTTTCAAGCCAAGTATCTGGTGTGGCGCTTAAGCGCTTTTTCTACTTTTTTATTCCCGCCATGCTGGTGGTCTATTTCTTAAAACCGACACAGCAGCGCTGGATTTTCTTCCTGTGTGCAACAGTTGGTTTCGGAATTTTAACTTATATCATTGTGGGTGGAACTCGCGCGAATATCATTATCGCTTTTGCTCTGTTTTTATTTATCGGCATTGTTCGTGGTTGGATAACGTTGTGGATGCTGGTTGCTGCGGGTGTGATGAGTATTGTAGGGATGTTTTGGCTGGCATTAAAACGCTATGGGCTTGATGTTAGTGGAGCTGAGGCTTTCTATACTTTCTTGTACCTAACTCGTGATACGTTCTCCCCTTGGGAAAATTTAGCATTATTACTTGATAATTATGACAAGATTGAGTTTCAAGGGCTTGCTCCAATTATTCGTGATTTTTATGTTTTTATTCCCTCTTGGGTGTGGCCTGAACGTCCTGATGTGGTACTCAATTCAGCAAACTACTTTACATGGGAAGTTCTTGATTACCATGCAGGCCTTGCGATTTCACCAACCTTAATTGGTTCTTTAGTGGTGATGGGGGGCGTTGTGTTTATCCCATTAGGCGCAATCGTGGTGGGATTAATTATTAAATGGTTTGATTGGTTGTATCAACAAGGACTTAATGAAAACAATCCTTATAAATCCGCTATTTTACAAGCATTCTGCTTTGGGGCTATTTTTAATATGATTGTTTTAGCGCGAGAAGGGGTTGATTCCTTTGTCTCTCGTGTTGTGTTTTTCTGTTTGGTTTTTGGTTTATGTTTAGTTGTTGCAAAACTGCTTTATTGGTTATTTGAAAGCGCGGGATTAGTACGTAATTACGTGACTCGTCAAATACAAGGTGAACCTCGTTTAGAGAAAAAGGAAAAGTAATGGGATCCAATTCAATTCCGAAGTATTCAATCCGTGGACATAATATCTGGGGATTTCGAAATATGGCTCATTTTCTGGATTATCTTTATGAAGGAACACAAATAAAAAGTGGATCTCTGATTGCGATAAATGCAGAAAAAATCCTAACCGCAGAAACTGATACTGCCTTGAATGAATTGCTTAACGAAGCTGATTATCTTTATGCAGATGGTATTAGTGTTGTGCGTGGTATTCGCCGTAAGTATCCAGATGCCAATGTTTCTCGTATTGCGGGTGCAGATTTATGGGAAGCATTAATGGAAAGAGCGGGTAAAGAAGGAACGCCAGCCTTTCTTGTTGGTGGCAAACCAGAAATTCTAGCTCAAACCGAAGATAAGCTAAAATCACAATGGAATGTGAATATTGTGGGGAGCCAAAATGGTTACTTCACACCTCAAGATAGAGATGCGTTATTTGAGCGTATAAAGGCCTCTGGTGCGAAGATAGTGACTATTGCTATGGGTTCACCTAAGCAAGAGCTATTTATTCGTGCATGCCGAGAGGTTTACCCTGATGCATTATATATGGGCGTGGGGGGGACTTATGACGTATTTACAGGTCATGTTAAGAGAGCACCGAAAGCATGGCAGAATCTTGGCTTAGAATGGTTATATCGTTTGTTATCACAACCAAGCCGAATTAAGCGCCAATTTAAGTTATTAAAATTTGTTGGATACTACTATTCCAATAAATTGTGATGGTCATGGATGTTCATTTGTTAGCTAAATGATTTATTCATACTTTCATCTAGCATCTTTATTGTTTAATTATTATACTAGTGGGGCGCTTAGCGTGTAAAAACGCTCCATTTATCGACGAAATGCACAAACTATCGTCAAACAAACTTTTTTTTTCAAAAAGCACTAGACAGACAGTGCGTAAATCCGTACTATCCTCTCCCGCAACGGCGTGAAGCGCCCGTAGCTCAGCTGGATAGAGCGCTGCCCTCCGGAGGCAGAGGTCTCAGGTTCGAATCCTGTCGGGCGCGCCATTAAAGCGTGCTAAGAGTTACGGTGAAGAGCGTTGTTGTAAGAAGTAATAAGATAGCTGTTATGGTGGCTATAGCTCAGTTGGTAGAGCCCTGGATTGTGATTCCAGTTGTCGTGGGTTCGAGTCCCATTAGCCACCCCATCTTATCTTAGTTATTGTTTATGCGAGGGTGGCGGAATTGGTAGACGCGCTAGCTTCAGGTGTTAGTGTTCTAACGGACGTGGGGGTTCAAGTCCCCCCCTTCGCACCAATAAACAAGATAAGAGCAGTGATTCAGACGGCGAGTAGCGCAGCCTGGTAGCGCAACTGGTTTGGGACCAGTGGGTCGGAGGTTCGAATCCTCTCTCGCCGACCAATAAGAAAAAGCCCCGATTTTTTATCGGGGCTTTTTCGTATCTGCGATTTATAATATTATATTTAAACTCAGCATATCCATATCCATATCCATATCCATATCCAATTCTAGTTTTGGCTACCTTTTTCTGGTACTTATTCTTAATTGATCTCAAATAGGAACAATAACGTCACTCTTTATAAGTGATATCTGGTCTTATCACTTAAGCTTTATTAATAATTTAAATTATTGCCTTATTTTACTCTTCATAAAACGAATAGATGAATTAATAAAAAAATGTTATTTAATTATATGAAATATAACGATCTTATTTTTTATGTCGGTAAATGCCAACACTTGCCATTTTTAATGTCGCTAATAGGTGACATTTAACTCATTGATTTAATGCTCTTAAATAAGTTGCGTATTTTTATTGTCGTGAAAAAGAGACGCATGTTAGGCCTTATATTTTCTTTTCTATTTAGCAATAGCAGTATGAAAGCATAGGTGATGTACTTTTTATCATAAAAAATGAGTGAAACAGAAAAGGAAAACTAAAATTCAATAAGTTATCTTATATTTTTGAGGCGGGAGATTTTTTTTATCAAAAAAATAAAAGTTGGCACGATAAATGCTTTATTTATATCGTAGATGCTCATTCCACTCCTTATGATAGCATTGACTTCATAAACCTAGGAATGATGCAGAGCCGATTATTCGGTGCCTACGTCCACGTTAACGATGAACATCATTCATCATCAACAGGACGAAACGTTGAGTGAGGCACCATCCGTCTGTAGACCTGATTGTATATTTATGCGCCTGTATAGTTTTATACAGGCGTTTTTTTCTATGTGCTTTTTTTACGTCATATAGCCTATCCGTTTTGTGTTCATCGCCTTATCACGTTATCATCCAGCGCAAGGATAGACGGGAGATAGTAGCATCATGATAAATAAACAAAAAGCATACCTTGCACAGGAAAGACTCTTTCTCATAGAGAAGTTTGGCCCATTATTATTCTTTTTGATCCCATTGATTATGTTGATTATTGGTGGCAAATCATGGGCGAAGTATGTGGCTTTTCTTTGTCAGGGGATTGCGCTGATTTATATCGTGGTGTTTTACCAAGCAAGAAAATATTACTTGTCATTTAATCAAGAAAACGTGAAAGGAATTCCCGGTCGTTTTTATCGTATTGCTTGGATATATATCTTTTTGACTTTATGTGTAGAAGTGGTGGTGTTATTTCAATATGGCTTTTAAATCACATAAAAAAACCCTCAATAATAAAGAGGGTTTTTAGATCAGGTGATTAAACGATTTATGATCACATTTTTATCGAATGAGCTTATTTACTTTTTTTTCGGCTCTTCAAAAATGACAGAATCTTTTTTAAGAGTCATTAATAAAGCATCCTTACGTACTTTGGCCGACTCCTCAGATTTTTTCTGTTTATCCAAGGCATCAGCAAGCCACGCAAAGTCATGAACGTCAGGTCGCTGTTTTAACGCATTACGAAATGCTGATTCTGCTTGCACCCATTGCCCTTGTTGCATGGCAATTTGACCTAATGTACTGTTGAGTAACGGTGTAGGGCCATGTTGCTTAATAAGTGAATTTAGCACTTTTAAAATCACATTAGCATCTGTATTTTTTAAACGTGGCAACAGTAAGATCAAGCGTTCATCATACTGACGTTTGATCCCTTCTAAAATGATCGTTTGGGCAGTAACAGGATCGTTGCACTCAATAAGATGTTCAGCTAAAACAACACGTAATGCATTATCATGATGTACTTTACGTGGTTGTGCTTTCCACCAATTTTTTAACCCATCACAGCCACTTTCGGACATTTTTTGTCCCATAATACCAATGTAGGCTTTTTGGCGTAATTGTTCTAATTCATCATCCGTATGTAATGCAATTTTTTGCATAGATGGAATGATATCAAGTAATGCTTGCCAAGCAGCGGTTCGTGTATAAGCCGTTTCAGCTAAACGTAAAACCTCCGGATGGCGAGGAGCCTGATTTAATAACTCATCAACTCCAGTACGCGCCGCATAATTTTCATTTTGCGCTAATAAAATACGCACTCGAGTAATATCAACTGGAAGTTGATTGGTATCGGCAAGTTCAGCGGCTCGTTCAAGATGTTGCTGAACTCGGAATTCATCACCACGTTGTTGTGCTGCTTCTGCCGCTAATAGATAGTTTACAACCGGTTGTTCCGCATAGTCTGCATTGCGACTCATCAGTTTTTCAACTTCTTTAAAGTCGCCTTCTGCTAATTTCATTAACGCCATACTCGTTTGTTTACGAGCTCGATTACGTTTACGGAAAGAAAACCAACTATAGGCTTTTGAACCTGTACCAATAAAACGGCGATAACTCCAACCAATCAGCAACAGCGCCAATTGCAGTAAAATAAACATAATGACGAGGCTGGTAACACTGGTTTCAATATTCCAATTATCTGTTTGTATAAGCACATAGCCTTGATGTCCTGCCAATATTGGGCCAAAAATGATGCCCGCAATAAGCACCACAAAAAGGAGCAGTATTTTTAACATAAGCTTATTCTCCTTGTTGTGCTATAGGCGCATCAGCTGCTGTACTATCAGCAGCCGCATCTTGTGCACTTTCTGGTGTACTTTGTTCAGCTTCTACTGCTTGCGCATCTTGAGCTTCAACAGCTTTCGGTTGAGTATACTCATTTTGCGCCAGTAAGTTACGGATCTGTCTTTCTACACGTTTTTCTAACAGTACTGGGCTTTTTAATTCTGTAGGCATTGTCAGCGTGATAGGTTGTTTTTCTAATTCAGAGACAGTCTCTAAAAATGCGGTTGTACTTGGATCAGAGGTATCGAAATAAGCACGAACCCAAGTGGATACTGCCTCAAGCGATTGCTGATAGATCTCAGTTTGATGGCGAGGGACAGCTTGGGAAGCAATTAATAAACGTGAACGAATATTCTCACGTAAATAGATATCTTGGTTTGGCGCTAATAAAGGCACTGCTTCAGTATCTCGACGACGGATAGTAATGAAGTCATCCATAAAGCTTTTCCAGCTTTTACTTAGGTTTTGTTTCCAATCTGACAACGAACCTGAAATAGTTTCGTCATCTTTATCCATAGGGGGGCCATTACGCTCGAGATCTGCTAAACGAAGATTATCAACCTGATTAGCTAACTGATTTATCTGTAAGATAGTGCCGTCATTATCAATCTTGGTTAATGCGGCTAAACTGCTGATATCTTCATTAATAGCACGACGAATTTCAAGTAAACTTGGATCGTTCATTTCTGCCAAGCTACTATCAGCACCTTTTAGTAAACTTACTGCGGTCACCACATCTTGATCATTCCATAACTTACGACCCGCCATTTTCACCATAAAATCGGCTTGTGCTAATAACCAACTTTTGACATCTGCACTGGAAATAGCCGCAAATCGAGTTTGTAGATCTTGAATTTGATTATCTGTGGTTTGGCGCTCGTTTTGTAATTTCTCAATAATTTGTTTTTGTGAGTTAAATAAACTATCAATATTATCAAAGCGTTGTTGATAGGTATTTTGTAGCTGCTGTAATTGAGTTAGCTCTGATTTAAGTGATTGATTTTCTGCACTTAACTTTGAAGCCTGTTGATTGGTGTAATAGTAAAGACCACCACCGATTGCCAAAATAACAAGGATAGCAACAGCACTTCCAATTAGGCCTGAGCGCTTATTATTAACAGGTTTGACTTCCTGATAGCGGACATTCTCATCAGCTTTAGCTGTATCTTTTGGTAAGTCATTATCATTTGTATTTTTCTGTTCCGTCATATCGGTGTCTCATTTAGGTTCTATATTAATGCATGAAATAAAGCATCATTATTGGCACTTTCAGCAACGGTGACGGTTTCCCACCCTAATCTTTTTGCTATTGTTGCTAATCGTTCACTCACCACCAGTAAATGGCAGTTTAACAGCCATGCTTTCTTAGATTCAGCGACTAGATCAAAGAGTTGTTGTAACATTTCACCGCTAGTGACAACAAGTGTATCAACCTGTGCTTTTTCCCACTGAAGTGCAAAATCGTCAGGGGAGTAATGAATAAATAGGCGTTGGTAACATTCGCATTCATCAATCATTGCACCTCGTTGGCGCAATGTTGTTGCAAGTAAGTCGCGACCACCGTTACCTCTAAGCAGTAAGATCTGTTTATTTTTCACCTGATTGAGAGTAGGTAGCGCGAGAAGATCTTCGCTAGTTTCTCCTTGCTCAGGATAGTGAATAGAAAGACCGCTTAAATGTTGGAAATCCTTTGCTGTGCTTTGGCCTATTCCATAATAGGATAGCGTATCTGGCCATGATTGTTGTAATTGATTTAGTTGCCAGTTTGCGTATGACACCGCATTTTTAGAAAGTAAAAAGACACAATCACCCGCCTTTAATCCTTTTAGCTTAGTATCTAATAAAGGAAGCTCACGACCTGCGGTGATCTCTATTAAAGGTGCTTGAAATGCTATTTTCCCTGCATTAATTAAACGCTGGGTTAATGCTTTTCCTGCAGGATCAGGGCGAGTGATTAAAATACTCATGCAGGTGTATTGCCTTGATATACCGCTGTTAAAATGGCTCTGGCACCTTTATCTAAAAGCTCTTCAGCTAGAGAAATACCTGCGGTTTCAGCTTCTTGTGGGGAAACTAAACGCTCACCACGTAAAATAGTTTCGCCGTCAGGTGAACCGACTAAAGCCCGTAACCAAATTTTGTCATTTTGCCAAATAGCATAGCTTCCAATTGGAACTTGGCAACCCCCTTCAAGGCGCGTATTCATTGCACGCTCTGCTTTAACACAAATTGCTGTTCGGGAATGATTGAGAGCATCTAATAACTGACGAGTATCATCGTCATCTAAACGACATTCAATTCCCACAGCACCTTGTCCAACCGCAGGTAAGGATTGCTCGGCGGATAATGGTGTGCAGATACGTTCATTTAGACCAAGACGTTTTAAGCCTGCAACAGCAAGAATAATGGCATCGTAATCGCCGTTATCTAATTTACTTAAGCGAGTACCTACATTACCTCGTAAATCACGAATAATCAGATCAGGGCGTTGTGCTTTTAATTGGCATTGGCGACGTAAACTTGATGTGCCCACAATGCTACCTGCTGGGAGGTGCTCTAATGAATCATAATGGTTAGAAACAAAGGCATCTCGAGGATCTTCTCGTTCACAAATTGTCACTAATCCTAGACCTTCGGGAAAATCAATTGGAACATCTTTCATAGAATGAACGGCGATATCTGCACGTGATCCAAGTAGAGCAAGTTCTAATTCTTTTACAAAGAGCCCTTTACCACCCACTTTAGCTAAAGGTGTATCTAAAATGATGTCACCTTTAGTGACCATCGGTATTAATTCGACGACTAAACCTGGATGAGCAAGTTGTAGTTGTTCTTTCACATAAAGCGCCTGCCACATAGCAAGAGGGCTTTGGCGGGTAGCGATACGGATGGTACTTTTTGACATAATAGTATTATCTCTTCCGAGCGATTAGCGATATTTTTGTTTAGAAATAAGGCATTGTTTTAACACTTTAAGGCTCAATTTTCCAGTTAAGGCGTTTTGAGTAGTGGTAACAATGAAAGAAATAGGGGGGTAATCGAAAAAGAAAAAAAGAAAAAGAAAATAAAAAATAAGTAAAATAGTGATCTATTACGATGAATTTATTTATTTTCTGAGTTTTATTCTTTTTATATCTATATAAATAGTGTGGTTATTTACAAAAATAAAACATTGATCTATTGTTGTTAACATTTGGTGTCCGATAAATAAGATAAATGTAACACCTAATCTGAACACATTGATAAAACAACCATTATTTTAAATGATGTTTTTTTGATGATGACTTTCTCATATATAAAGACACGATAAAATTTAACAAAAATATTATTAAATAAAAATAATAGAAATAATAAAAAAGAGAAAAATAGATTAAGATTTAAATAAAATAAATATTTAATGAATATTAAATATTTATTTTATTATTATTATTTTAATATCAAAAAATATTTCATTATTTGAATATAAAAACAAAAAATATAAAAAGCCATATTTATCAATTGGTTATTTTTATTTTCATTTTTTTAGCCATTTTCTAAGCTTTGTCAGTATTTATTTTGTTGTTCATCATCAAGTAAACGGGGGTTTTTGTAGGGTAAATGATGGATTGAGATATTTTCATCGTCATTTTTTTTACAAATAAAATGATTTATCTATATGATTATAATGATATTAATTATGAAGCTTTACACGATTAAGCCCTTAAATATCATTTTTAGATCTTGGTGCTATATTTTGAGTTCCTCTTTACGCCTTGCGCTCAAGGTGTTAAATTGATCACGTTTCCGAGATTTTGTTAGTAAAGTTTTATCTATTAATAATGGATTAACTCAGGCTCGGTCACTTATAAACTCAGATTCTACTATCTTCTTAGTATTGTTCAGGCGAAACTCTTGTATCTTTATATTGAAACACTGAAGCAACGGCTGGATGCGATTAATCAACTCAGACTGGAACGAGCATTTGCATCGATGTGTGATGTTTTTAAACAGGTCTATGGTTTAATTCCTGTTTTATTGCATTACCACCATCCTGAGTTACCCGGCTACCTACAAGGAAATGTTCCTCACGGTACATGTTTCTTTGAACCTGATGACATGCAACGTCAATGGGCCAATAAGCTGATTAACGCATTATGTGATAAGCCAATGGAAGGGTACGCCAGCGGAGAGTTGCCAATTACTGGCATCTATTCGATGGGTAGCACTTCTTCTATTGGGCAAAGTCACTGCTCTGATATTGATATTTGGGTCTGCCATCAATCATGGCTGGATCAGGATGAGCGTGCACTTTTACAACGTAAGTGCCAACTGATTGAGCAGTGGGCTGGTGAGCTAGGCATTGACGTTACATTTTTCTTAATCGATGAAAATAGATTTCGCCATCATGCAAGCGGTAGCTTAGGTGGAGAAGATTGTGGTTCTACCCAACATATTCTTTTACTTGACGAATTTTACCGTACTGCAGTACGTCTTGCAGGTAAACGCTTGCTATGGACGATGGTGCCAGTAGAAGAAGAGCACCATTATGATGAATATGTTAACTCCCTTTATGCTCAGGGCGTATTAACACCCAATGAGTGGTTAGATTTGGGGGGGTTAGGTGAACTTTCAGCAGAAGAGTATTTTGGTGCAAGTTTATGGCAGCTTTATAAAAGCGTTGATTCACCATATAAAGCAGTATTAAAAAGTATTTTATTGGAAGCTTATTCAGCGGATTATCCTAATGGAAAACTGCTGGCATTAGAGATGAAGCAACATCTTCACCGTGGTGAAATCGTTAATTACGGTTTAGATGCTTATTGTATGATGCTTGAGCGTGTTACGCGTTATTTAGTTTCTATCAATGATTTAACTCGCCTTGATCTTATTCGTCGCTGTTTCTACCTGAAAGTGTGTGAAAAACTATCTAACGAAAAAACACAAAATGAATCCGAAGGTTGGAGACGACAAGTCTTATCGCAATTAGTGACTCAGTGGCAATGGGATAACGAACGTTTAACGATCCTCGATACCCGTGATAGCTGGAAAATCGAGCGAGTACGAGATGCGCATAACGAACTATTAGATACGATGATGCAAAGCTATCGTAATCTTATCCGTTTCGCGCGTCGCAATAACTTAAGTGTCAGCGCAAGCCCACAAGATATTGGCGTATTAACACGTAAACTTTATGCTGCATTCGAAGCATTGCCTGGCAAAGTAACACTGGTTAACCCGCAAATATCACCTGATTTATCAGAGTCACATTTAACCTTTATTTATGTACCTCAAGGCCGAGCAAATCGTAGCGGATGGTATTTATACAATCGTGCCCCTGATTTTGAAAATATCGTTGGACATCAACCATTAGAATATAACCGCTATCTAAATAAATTAGTGGCATGGTCTTACTTTAATGGGCTGTTAACAAAAGAGTCTCGTGTTTATATTCATCAAGGGGATTCCTCTTGTGATGAAATTAAACTACATGAATTAGTCAGGGATATGTCGAGCCATTTCCCTATTCGTTTACCAGCGCCAACGCCAAAAGCATTGTATAGCCCTTGCGAAATTAGACATCTAGCCATTATTGTCAATTTGGAAACAGATCCAACAGAGAGTTTTTCTGATCAAGTGGTTCACTTTGATTTTAGAAAACTGGATGTGTTTAGCTTTGGTGAAAAAGAGCAATGTCTTATTGGTAGCATCGATTTGTTGTACCGCAACTCTTGGAATGAGGTAAGAACTCTTCATTTCAGTGGCACACAGTCTATGTTGGAATCGTTAAAAACGATTTTAGGTAAAATGCACCAAGATGCGGCGCCACCAGCCTCTGTTGAAGTATTCTGCTATAGCCAACATCTACGTGGTTTAATTCGTACCCGCGTGCAACAGCTAGTATCAGAATGTATTGAGCTACGCTTATCAACGAATCGTTTAGAGCCGGGACGTTTTAAAGCTTTACGTATTGCAGGGCAAACTTGGGGATTGTTTTTTGAACGCCTCAATGTGTCGGTGCAAAAATTAGAAAATGCTATCGAGTTTTATGGTGCAATTTCATATAACAAACTTCATGGATTGCCTGTTAAGCTGGATAAAGACGCTCGTTATTTACCTGCGGTCATTGATGGTTTTGCGTGTGAAGGGATTATCCAATTCTTCTTTGAAACCACAGAAGATAATAATGTCTTTAATATCTATATTTTAGATGAAGCAAATCGCGTCGAAATTTATTCCCATTGTGAAGGAAGCAAAGAAGAGTTAGTGAAAGATGTTAGCCGTTTTTACTCTTCCTCTCATGATCGATTCACATATGGCTCAAGCTTTATTAATTTTAACTTGCCACAGTTTTATCAAATTGTGAAAGTGGAAGGATCAACACAAGTGTTACCTTTTGCTGGTGGATCATTTGGTAAATTATCCGATCTAGGTAGTAAAGAAGTTCAACCTGAGATGAATGTTGTTCCCCACGGATTTACTGATTATAAAGCTGTGCAACACTCTTAATTGAATACAAACTTATAAACACAAATGGGAGCTATCATAGCTCCCATTTGTGTAACTAACCGTGCTTTTTAGAAAGAAAACGCTTCCCCGCTTTGTTCTGTTATTGCTTGTGCTAGCATGGTTAAAAATTCACCGCCACTTCTATCACAAATCCATTGATCATCTTTCCAATCAAAGTGATAGCCACCAGAGCGTGTCGCTAGCCAAATTTGATGAAACGCTTCCTGACGATTAATAATAATTTTACTATTATTTTCAAAGGTTAATGTCATTACGCCGCCATTGATTTCACAATCAATATCTGCGTCACCTTCATAATTATCAATAGTTTGTTCTATTTCTGACAAGAGTTCGTCAGCTAATTGGTGAAATTCACTGTCGTTCATCTTCATTTCCTATTTGCTTTTCGAGATCTAACTGCGATTATAGAGGATATTAACCAAATAAATGACAGGCAGATTTCGAATGAAAACGTATTTACGTTGCACTCTTGCTATAATAACACTGATTTCTCTTTCGGGTTGTGGCTTGAAAGGCCCTCTTTATTTCCCTCCTGAAGATACTCAGGCAAAAATGACGCAGTCATCCCAGCCAAGCCAGCAAGTTGAGAGCGCCTCAACTCAGACCAATTAGTCAATCTTAGAAACGGTAATTTCGTTTCAGGCAGGGGCAAGATGCAATTTTCAAAAATGCATGGTCTTGGTAACGACTTTATGGTGGTCGATGCCGTGACCCAAAATGTTTATTTTTCACCAGAATTGATATGTCGATTAGCCAATCGTCATACTGGTGTTGGGTTTGATCAATTATTGGTGGTTGAAGCACCTTATGATCCTGAGCTTGATTTTCATTATCGTATTTTTAATGCGGATGGAAGTGAAGTTGCACAATGCGGTAATGGCGCGCGTTGCTTTGCTCGATTTGTGAGACTAAAAGGGCTTACAAATAAAAGAGAGATAAAAGTCAGTACGCAGTCCGGTAGAATGACCTTACATGTTATGGATAATGATGATGTGTGCGTCAACATGGGAGAGCCCGAATTTGATCCTCAAAAAGTCCCTTTTCGCGCACAAAAAGCAGAAAAGACCTATATTATCAGGGCAATGGAACGTACTGTATTATGTGGTGTAGTTTCAATGGGAAATCCCCATTGTGTTATACAAGTTGAAGATATCAAAACAGCCGAAGTCGAATTATTAGGGCCAGTATTAGAGCAACATGAACGTTTCCCTGAACGTGCTAATATTGGGTTTATGCAAATCGTAGACAGAAATAATCTTCATTTGCGAGTATTTGAACGGGGTGCGGGTGAAACGAACGCCTGTGGTAGCGGAGCTTGTGCCGCTGTTGCGATCGGTATTTCTCAAGGTTTATTAGATAAACGTGTGAAAGTCACGTTGCCTGGCGGATCGCTGTTTATCGAATGGAAAGGAGTGGGTAACCCTCTTTATATGACCGGGCCTGCGACACATATTTATGATGGGATCATCCAGCTATAATATTATTTTTTGAGAGGCTATCTGTATGACGGATAAAAATAAGCAGTTCTGTTGCCCTGAAACAAACGAACTTAATGATCAACAAGTGGTTCGTTACCTTACAGAGCATCCTGATTTTTTTATCCGTAATGCAAGCTACATTGAGCAAATGAAAGTTCCTCATCCCATTCGAGGTACTGTCTCATTAGTTGAGTGGATAATGTCACGTCAACGTAATCGTATTCACTATCTTGAAGAAGATATGCGTTTATTGATAGAGCAAGCTTCTGAGAATGAATCTTTGTTTAGCCAACTCTTATTATTAATTTCTGAATTGTCCAGCAGTGACTCTCTTAATGAAATGTTAGAGCGTTTAAACCTCTGGGCTAAAAAATTAGGTCTGTACTCTGTTCAATTGCGTTTATTTACCGATCGTTGGCAATTACAACCGCCTTTAGATGCACAGGCACTTGCACTCTCTCGCCAAGCTTTTGAACACTTCCGCATTCAGCGTATGGGTGATGATAATCACTATTTAGGCATGCTCAATGGGCAAGAGATCATGTTGTTGATGCCTAATGTACGGCGTTCTGGTTCTGTTGCTCTCTCATTATTAGGACATTATGGTGATTTAGGTGTGATTATTTTTAATAGCCGAGATAATCAACATTTTCAGGAAGGAATGGGAACCGTCATGTTGGATAAATTAGCTCATATCTTACCGGAATTATTAACACGTTGGGTGGCAAGACAATGAGCCAACCAAGTGATCTTCCAGAAACACTCACCACGGCTATAGAGCAATTTCTGCGTTACATTCAAGTTGAACGTAGATTAAGTTCTGCCACAGTAGAAAATTACCATCGCCAATTGATGGCCTTAGTGCAAATGATGGTTGAGATAAAAATAACGCAATGGCAATCACTTGAAAGCCAACATGTACGTATGTTATTGGCAAAAAGCCATCGAAGCGGGTTACAGCCGACCAGTCTAGCTTTGCGTTTTTCTGCGTTACGTAGCTTTCTTGATTGGCAAGTAGCACAAGGTATGCTGGATGTTAATTCAGCGAAAGGTATTCGTACACCTAAATCAGGTCGTCATCTTCCTAAAAATATGGATGTAGATGAAGTCAATCAATTAATGAATATTGACTTAAACGATCCCCTTTCTGTCAGAGATAGAACCATGCTAGAAGTGATGTATGGTGCGGGTTTGCGTTTATCTGAACTGACCAATCTCAATATTAATGATATTGATCTAAATGAAGGTGAAGTGCGTGTATTAGGTAAAGGAAGTAAAGAGCGTAAAGTTCCTCTAGGAAGAAAAGCGATAGAATGGTTACAAAATTGGTTTCCGATGCGAGAACTTTATGCACCAGAAGACAAGGCTGTTTTTATCTCAACTCAAAGTGGTAAGCGTTTATCAGTGCGTAGCGTACAAAAACGTTTTGAACTTTGGGGGGTAAAGCAAGGACTAAATAGCCATGTGAATCCTCATAAATTACGCCACTCATTTGCTACACATTTACTGGAATCCAGTGGTGATTTACGTGCGGTACAAGAATTATTAGGGCACGCTAATTTATCAACGACACAAGTTTATACCCATTTAGATTTTCAGCATTTAGCGAAAGTCTATGATGCTGCTCATCCGAGAGCTAAGAGAGAAAAATCATAATGCGTTTTTACAGAACTCTGACGCCAATTGCAGCGATGACTTTTGATCTAGATGATACGCTGTATGACAATGTGCCAGTGATGGATAAAACGGAAAAAGAGACACTGGCTTTTATTCGTCAATATGATCTGCGTTTTAACCATTTCACAGAAGAAGATGTGAATGCTTATAAAAAGCCACTTATAGAAAATAATCCAGAGATATTTCACGATATTACACAGTGGCGTTGGCTTGCCGCTAGGAATATGTTGTTAGATTACAATTACAGTGAAGCCAAAGCAAAGCAAGGTGCAGATGAGATTATGGCGCACTTTGCTTATTGGCGTAGTCGTATTAATGTGCCTCAAAATACACATCAAGTTCTCACTCAATTAGCAGAAAAAATTCCGTTAATTGCCATTACAAATGGTAATGCAAACCCGCTAAGTTGTGGTTTAGGGCAGTATTTTTCACATATTTTGAAAGCTGGCCCTGATGGTCGCTCTAAGCCTTATTCTGATATGTTTGATAAAGCAGCGATGCTTTTAAAAGTACCTCATCAACAAATTTTACATGTGGGCGATCATCTTGTGACGGATGTTGAAGGTGCTGTTAATAGTGGATTACAAGCTTGCTGGATTAACCTTGATAACCGTAGTTTGTTTGAAGAAGGCGAAACTCGCGTGATGCCACATATTGAAATTACAGATTTAAGTAAACTGATAGAGTTGGTTTAACGTGATCTTAGGTCAAAATGGCAGAGATAAACGCAATTGAAAAAGGCTTTACTTTGCATCACGGATGAAATCCTGTTAGTTTGTTGCTTACTCACTATTTCTGTATATATCCACAGTATTTTCCTCACTAAATGATTGGTAATTATGGACGTCTCATATCTGCTAGAAGGCCTTAATGATAAACAGCGCGAAGCCGTGGCCGCACCTCGCATAAATATGTTGGTGCTTGCTGGCGCAGGCAGTGGTAAAACACGCGTATTGGTACATCGTATCGCTTGGTTATTATCTGTTGAGCAAGCTTCCCCTTTTTCTATTATGGCTGTGACGTTTACCAATAAAGCGGCTGCAGAAATGCGTCATCGTATCGAAGATTTAATTGGTACCAGTCAAGGCGGTATGTGGATTGGGACTTTCCATAGCTTGGCTCATCGTTTATTACGCGCACATTATCTTGATGCAAACCTACCACAAGATTTTCAAATTATTGACAGTGACGATCAATATCGTCTGATTCGTCGCATTGTTAAATCGATGAATCTTGATGATAAGCAATGGCCTGCACGACAAGGAATGTGGTACATCAACGGTAAAAAAGATGAAGGACTACGCCCTCAGCATATTCAAACCTATGGTAATCCTGTTGAAACAACATGGTTAAAAGTGTACCAAGCATATCAAGAGGCATGCGATCGTGCGGGGCTGGTGGACTTTGCAGAGCTTTTATTACGTGCTCATGAGCTTTGGTTGAATAAGCCACAAATTTTAGAACATTATCAAAATCGCTTTACTAATATCTTGGTTGATGAGTTCCAAGATACTAACCGTATTCAATATGCATGGATTAGAATGCTGGCGGGTCAAACGGGTAAAGTGATGATTGTAGGCGACGACGACCAATCTATTTATGGTTGGCGTGGTGCACAAGTTGAGAATATTCAAAACTTCTTAAATGAATTTCCTGGCGCAGAGACTATCCGATTAGAGCAAAATTATCGTTCTACAAGCAATATTCTAAAAGCTGCGAATGCACTAATAGCAAATAACAGTGATAGATTAGGCAAAAATCTGTGGACTGAAGGTGCAGAAGGCGAGCCTATCTCACTGTATTGTGCTTTTAATGATTTAGATGAAGCGCGTTATGTAGTTGGCCGAATTAAGCGCTGGCAAGAAGAAGGTGGCGCGCTGACAGATTGTGCCATTCTTTATCGTAGTAATGCTCAATCTCGTATAATGGAAGAAGCATTACTACAAGCGGCAATGCCATATCGTATTTATGGTGGGCAACGTTTCTTTGAACGTCAAGAAATCAAAGATGCGCTCTCTTATATGCGATTAACCGCAAATCGCCATGATGATGCTTCTTTCGAACGTGTTGTGAATACACCAACACGAGGTATTGGAGACAGAACATTAGATATTGTTCGCCAAGTTGCAAGAGATAACCAAATTACTTTATGGGAAAGTGCATTACAGGTTATCGAACATAAAATGCTAGCAGGGCGAGCAACAGCGGCAATACAGCGATTCTTAGAGTTAATTGAGACGTTAGCATCTGAAACGGCAGATATGCCATTACATGTACAAACAGACCGAATTATTCGTGATTCAGGTTTGAAAGCGATGTATGAGCAAGAAAAGGGTGAAAAAGCCCAAGCTCGTATTGAAAACTTAGAAGAGCTTGTCACCGCAACTCGTCAATTTAGTTATCAAGATGAAGACGAAGATTTGATGCCATTGCAAGCGTTCCTTTCACATGCGGCGTTAGAATCGGGTGAAAGCCAGGCTGATGCGTATCAAGATGCAGTTCAACTAATGACGCTTCACTCAGCTAAAGGGCTTGAATTTTCACAAGTCTTTATTGTGGGTGTTGAGGAGGGCATGTTCCCAAGCCAAATGTCATTAGATGAAGGTGGGCGTTTAGAAGAAGAGCGTCGTTTGGCCTATGTTGGCGTCACTCGCGCAATGAAAAAGTTAACGCTTACTTACGCTGAAAACCGTCGTCTATATGGAAAAGAAGTGAGTCATCGGCCATCTCGTTTTATTGGTGAGCTACCCAAAGAGTGTGTCGAAGAAGTGCGTTTACGTGCGACGGTTTCACGTCCTGTTAATCATAGCCGTTTAGGAACTCCGATTATCAGTAATGATACGGGGTATTCTCTTGGACAACGTGTGAAACATCCTAAATTTGGTGATGGAACTATTATTAATATCGAAGGTAGTGGTGAGCATTGTCGATTACAAATTGCCTTTAATGGCGAAGGTATTAAATGGCTGGTGGCTGCATTTGCTCGACTAGAGTAGTAGTTATTTAAAGTAAGCAGTTACTATCTTAATATAAAAAACACCCTTCTTGCCTATCAAATAAGTAAGGGTGTTTTTTTAAGGGAAGTTCGATTTGATTATTTAATAATTTCGTTATCTACTCTTATTTAACGGAATTAATTGATGAAAATTTCTAGTCTATTTTTTCACACTTATACTTTTGTGCCGCCTAGCTCGCGAACTTCTCCGACATCTTCTTCTAGTTATGAATTTTTGATTGAAAATACTGAGGAGGTTCTTTGTGATACTTATCATCCCAGTGGATCTATCAATGAAATTGAAGAAGATTTGTATTGTAAGCTATTGAGACACCAGCGTGATTATGTTCCTCGTATCAATCTCAATTACAGTGTTGTGATTAACCATATTCAAGTGATTAATAACGCGATGTTTACGTTATTTAGGCGTTCATATCACTATGCGGAAGAATTCTCAAAGAGTGCGCATCTGCTAAAGAAAAATAAGAAGAAACGCTCTCCCGCTTTTATACAAATTAGTAATTTAGCGGAAGAGTGAGTTTTTGGGGATTAACCGCGTCTTAAACGACGTTGGGTATAGAGTGCATCTAAGGTAAATAAAATAAGGGCAACCCAAATAAAGCCAAAGGTTACTAATCTTTCTGCATCAATTTGTTCGCCATATACCATTGTGGCAAGAATAAACATCAAAGTTGGGCCAATATATTGGAAGAAGCCTAAGGTTGATAAACGCAGATGATGAGCTGCTTCAGTAAAGAGCAATAATGGTACAGTGGTAATAATACCGGCTGCGATTAACAAGGTATTCAATGACCAACTGTTTTCAAGCATATTGCTTGTTGGTGAGTGGGTAAAAAATAAGATGTAAATTAATGCAACAGGGAATAGCCATAATGTTTCGACCAACATTCCTGTTTGTGCATCGACACCTAGTTTCTTACGCAGTAGACCATAAAGCCCAAAAGTTATGGCAAGACTTAAACCAATCACGGGTACAGAACCAAAGTGCCATAACTGAATAAATACCCCCGTAAAGGCTAAACCTACAGCTACCCACTGCATACGACGGAAGCGCTCGCTTAAGAAAAGCATACCAAACAGGACGTTAACAAGGGGGTTAATAAAGTAACCAAGACTAGCTTCTAGCATATAGCCATGGTTAACAGCCCATATATAGGTAAGCCAGTTAGTTGCAATAATGACAGCTGTCAGTGCCAAGAGTAGAATTTTTTTAGGTTGACGTATTAATTGTCGTAAATAAGGCCAATGACGACTAATTGTCATTAAAATCAACATAAAAAAGAATGACCATAGGATACGGTGTGTGAGGATCTCTTCTGCAGGCACTTCTTGAATGCTTTTAAAATAGACAGGGGCAATACCCCAGATCAAATAGGCGCCTAAGGCACATAAAACGCCTTTCATCGTGTTTTTCTGGCTCATGCTATCTCTGGAATTGATGGAAAGGAAATGTGTGACGGGGTTATCATACCCAATGACATTATCTAATGTGTCATTAGGCATGCATTTTTACAAGTAATTAATAACATTCTCAGCATCACAGCGCATAATGAATTTTAACAAAGACTTAACCCACAATATAGGTGGCTGTTCCACTTGCTATATGAACTTGTTTTTCATTATGTAATTCAACACGAGCAACAGAGACTTTATTACCACTGCGCAAGATATGGCTACTTGCAGTAAAACATTCCCCACGTCCAGGTCGTAAATAATCAACCCGTAAATCAATCGTGCCCATTTTAGCAAGTTTCTGTTCTAACTGCTCTTGGGATATAGGTGCTAAACGTGTTAATGCATTACCAACACAAACTAATCCTGCACTGACATCAAGCACTGAAGCAATAAGGCCTCCATGTAAAATACGTTGAGCAATATTACCGACTAATTTATCTTGGTAGCGGAATTGAATTTCTGCATAATCTTGTTCAAAACGAACTAGCTCTAACCCAATCAACTGGTTAAACGGCATTTTATACACAAAAACATGACCAATTAAGGTTTGAGCCTCTTCTAATGTTAATTGCTTTTCCATTTTTAGAACCTCCGATATTACGTCATAAAGTTAATATAATGTTAATAATACATGACGAAACCGTAATTTCCCATTCGTGCTATAAATATAATGGTGTAAAAATATACGAGATTTAATGGCGATTACGTGTAAAATATGGTGGCTTAAGTGTAATAAAGCACATTTATAAGAACTAATTATAAAGTAAGTACTAACTTCTATATTATTCAATAATGAAACAGGATAATTAACTATGCGTTACATCCGTTCTTTACTTGCGGTGGCTTTATTCTATCCAGCATGGGGATTTGCATCCGAAATTCAAACATCATCATCTCCTGCACCGCTTGTTCAGGGCAGTATTATTTCCGGTTTATTACAAGAATACGACTCACCTTTTGTTCTTTATCCTTATGAATCCAATTATATTATTTACACTGATACCTCTGATATGAATAAAGAGGCGATTCAAAGTTATGATTGGGGTAATAAGGCTAAAAAAGATGAGGTGAAATTTCAGCTCAGTTTGGCTTTTCCTTTATGGCGTGGTATTGCGGGTGAAAACTCTGTGTTAGCAGCGTCTTATACTCAACGTTCTTGGTGGCAATTAAGTAATAAGAAAGAATCAGCTCCTTTCCGAGAGACAAACTATGAGCCACAACTCTTTCTAGGTTGGGCTACTGACTATAAATTTGCAGGTTGGACTCTTCGTGAAATTGAGACGGGTTTTAATCATGAATCAAATGGGCGTTCAGATCCTACATCCCGTAGTTGGAATCGAGTTTATGCACGATTTATGGCACAAAAAGGTAATTTGCAACTCGATTTAAAACCATGGTATCGCTTTAGTGAAAGTGCACAACGTGATGATAATCCAGAAATTAATCGTTACATGGGCTATTATCGTTTAAAAGCAGGTTATCGATTAGGTGAGAGTGTGATCACAGCAACAGGACGCTATAACTGGAACAGTGGTTATGGTGCTGCTGAATTAGGTTGGAGCTATCCAATTACTAAGCATGTTCGTTTTTATACCCAAGTATTTAGCGGTTATGGTGAATCGATGATTGACTATAATTTTCGCCAGACACGTGTTGGTGTGGGTGTGATGCTGAATGATATGCTGTAATTTTCCTCGTTCTGGGGTAGCATAACGCTATAAATGATGACGGCACCTTCATATTGGTGCCTTTTCTTTGACTCCTCATCATAGTTTTTATCAGCAGCTTTTCAGAGGAACGGCGTGTCCACAGCAGAAGTTCTTAATTCAATGCCATCAGCACAAACTATTTTGCGAGAGACCTTTGGTTATCAGCAATTTCGTCCTGGTCAGCAAGAGATCATCCATACTATTACGACAGGACGTGATTGCCTTGTTGTGATGCCGACAGGGGGTGGAAAATCCCTTTGCTATCAAATCCCGGCATTATTGTTAGATGGATTAACCGTCGTTGTGTCGCCATTGATCTCCTTGATGAAAGATCAAGTCGATCAGCTTTGTCTTCATGGCATTGAAGCTACTTATTTAAACTCAACACAAACCCGTGAAGAGCAACTTGATGTTCAAATTCGGTGTCAAAAGGGTGAAATAAAGCTGCTGTATATTGCTCCCGAACGTTTAATGATGGAGAGCTTTCTTCACCAATTAGTGCAGTGGAAACCTGCATTGCTAGCTGTTGATGAAGCACACTGTATTTCACAGTGGGGGCATGACTTCCGCCCTGAGTATCGTGGCATTGGATTATTAAGGCAATATCTTCCCGATGTTCCTATTGTTGCACTGACAGCAACAGCAGATAACACAACACGTTATGACATTATAAATCAGCTAGTCTTACATGATCCTTTAATTCATATCAGCAGTTTTGATAGACCGAATATCCGCTACACTTTAGTCGAGAAATACAAACCACTTGATCAACTTTGGCTCTTTATTCGTGGCCAAAAAGGAAAGTCAGGCATTATTTACTGTAATAGTCGCAGTAAAGTAGAAGAAACTGCGGAGCGACTCAGTAAGCGAGGATTGAGTATTGCAGGTTATCATGCCGGAATGGAGATGACACAGCGAGCTAAAGTACAAGAGGCGTTCCAGCGCGATGATTTGCAAATTGTTGTTGCAACCGTTGCGTTTGGAATGGGGATAAATAAACCTAACGTGCGTTTTGTGGTTCACTTTGATATACCTCGTAATATTGAATCTTATTACCAAGAAACAGGGCGTGCAGGGCGAGATGGATTACCTGCGGAAGCCGTATTATTTTACGATCCCGCTGATATGGCATGGTTACGTCGTTGTTTAGATGAAAAGCCAGAAAGTGACCAAAAAGCGATTGAAATGCATAAGCTCAACGCAATGGGGGCATTTGCTGAAGCACAAACATGCCGACGACTAGTGCTCCTTAATTATTTCGATGAACATCGGCAAAATGCCTGTGGTAACTGTGATATTTGTCTTGATCCTCCTAAGCAATATGATGGATTGGTCGATGCACAAAAGGCTTTATCCTGCATTTATCGTACGGGGCAACACTTTGGAATTGGTTATATTGTTGAAATATTAAGAGGAGCGAATAATCAACGTATTCGCGATGCAGGGCACGATACATTACCTGTTTATGGTATTGGTAAAGCACAAAGTCATGAACATTGGGTGAGTGTGATACGCCAACTTATTCATTTAGGTATGGTGACACAAAATATTGTACACCGCTCTGCATTACAGCTTACTGAGATGGCAAGACCCATCTTACGAGGTGAAGTTCCATTACAATTAGCCGTGCCTAGATTATTAAGTCCAACAAAAAGCCGTAATCAACAAACAAAAAATGCGCATAGACAGTACGATAGAAAATTATTTGCGAAACTACGTAAATTACGTAAATCTATTGCTGATGAAGAAAATATTCCGCCTTTTGTGGTCTTTAATGATGTCACATTGATAGAGATGGCAGAGCAATGTCCTGTTTATCCTGATGAGTTGTTATTAATAAACGGTGTCGGCCAACGAAAATTAGAACGATTTGGACCTGCTTTTATGACACTGATCCGTGACCATATTGAGGGCTTCGAATAACGCCAACAAGGAGAGCCAATGACAACCACTCTTTTTAAACATTCGTGGTTATCTCGTGAAAAGCAGTTTTCTGCTTTTACGAATGGCACTTTATTGGATTTTTGGAACCAGCGTGAAGAAGGTGAATTTACGGGTGTCGATGGAGTAAAGATCCGTTATGTTCATTGGCGTTCACCATCGCACAATAAAGCACTAGTAATTTCTTCAGGCCGTAGTGAAAGCTATGTAAAGTACCCTGAAGTTGCATTTGATTTTTTCCATATTGGCTATGATGTTTTTTTGCTTGATCATCGAGGACAAGGCCTGTCAGACCGACTATTAGAAGACACACAAAAAGGTCATGTAGAAAAATTCAGTGATTATATTGATGACTTCTCAACATTCATTGATACGATAGTGTTGCCTTATCAATACCAACATTATTTTGCATTAGCTCATTCAATGGGCGGTGCTATTTTAGCGGGATATCTTCTAAAATATCCTCATGTTTTTAAAGCGGCCGCATTAAGTGCGCCGATGTTTGGTATTAAATTACCGATACCTCGCTGGGTGGCTAATTTTTTAGTCAATCGAGCAGAACAAAGTCAATCTGAAAGAAATAACTACGCAGTATCAACAGGTAAATGGTTTCCATTACCTTTTATTCTTAATGTGTTAACACATAGCCATGAACGATACCGTCGTTATTTACGTTATTACGCTGATTTTCCTGAGCTACGATTAGGTGGCCCTACTTATCATTGGATGGGTGAAAGCCTGAAAACAGGAGATTGGTTAATTGAACATGCGGGAGAGATTGATACCCCTTTATTAGTGCTTGAAGCTGAGCATGACAAGGTGGTCGATAATCAAGAGCTAAGGGCTTTCTGTGAACGTTATAGTCAGTCCAGAACAAGAGAAGAAAAGCAAAAATTGCCACTGGTGATTAAGGGTGCGCATCATGAAATCTTGTTCGAAATAGATAAGCTACGCTCACAAGCATTGAATGAAATCTGTGAGTTTTATGATAAGCATTTATTTTAATCAGGAATGTGTATGTATTCGATAGTCGCTTCAGATCTTGATGGCACGTTGTTATCACCTAATCATGTATTAACTCCCTATACGCAAGAAACACTACACCTACTTATTAATAAAGGGGTGCATTTTGTATTCGCAACAGGCCGTCATCATGTCGATGTTGCTCAAATTCGTGATGGATTAGGCATTAACGCTTATATGATAACGTCTAATGGTGCAAGAGTGCATAACACGCATGGTGACCTTATTTTTAGCCAAGACCTTGAGCCTGAAATCGCTTATGACTTGGCTCTGATGGTTTTTGATCACCCTGAAATTGAAACTAATATTTATGCGGGTGACTACTGGTATGTTAATAAAGAGATGCCGGGGGCTTGTGAATTTTTTCGAGAATCAGACTTTAGCTATGAATTATATTGTAAAACAGGATTCCCGACCACCAATGTCTGTAAAGTCTTTTTTACCTCAGATGATCATGAGCTATTGTTGAAACTAGAGAATGAAATTAATCAGCTCTGGGGTGATAAGGTCAATGTGAGTTTCTCACTACGTAATTGCTTAGAAGTGATGGCAGGGGGCGTATCTAAAGGTGAGGCACTAGAGAAAGTGGCTGAACTGATGCAACACTCTGCAAAAGATGCTATCGCATTTGGTGATGGTATGAATGACAAAGAGATGCTACAGATGGCGGGTAAAGGTTGCATTATGGAAAATGCGCACCAGACATTAAAAGATCTCCTACCTAATATGGAAGTCATTGGTGCTAATGCGGATGAAGCAGTTCCTCATTATTTACGTAAGTTATACCAAGTGTGATCCTCTCTAAAGAAAAAGGCGAACAAGATAATATTGTTCGCCTTCTTTTTATCTTTTTAAATCAGCCTAAACTTTGTTAGTGATATTGCATTGTAAATTGTAATGTCCCATTTGCTTTACCCGCACTCGTTGTATCAGATGTTTGGATATAACCCGCTTCTAAAGGGATAGAATAACTTCCTGCACTGCTGTTTTTTTCACTTACTGTTATTAATTGTCCCAGCTTTATTGGCTGGTTTTGATACTTAACCTGTATGCCATAACCCTTAGCGGTATTGCTGTCTGTTGGATTACTTAAACCAATCGTTCCTGCGGTTTGTTGACTATCAGCAACACCATCAAATCGAATTTTAATCGGTGAAACAGGATCACAACTTAAATCAATATTGAAATCTTTAATACTCTCTGCACTTACAGAGCCTACGCCATTAAAACTGGATTTAGGTACAGCGCCAAGAGGAACATTAATATTATTATTCACCACATCACAACCACTAGAAATAATGGTTAACGGTGAAAGATTAATTTTTGGCTCCGTTTTACCTGTATAGTCACTGGTGATAAAACCATTGTTATAGACAATCAACATTGCAGCCCATATACCTGGAATGGTTTGTGATTTTACATTATCACGTAGCTTATACAGCTTCATTTCTAATGTAACAGAGTAGTTACCGCTGGTGGTGTTAGATGAACAAATAAGCCTGTTACTATAGTTACCATCAATATTGTGCTGCCCATCTACATAAGCAGATCCACTACAACTTCCGCTAATGGTGCCATGTAACGTATAACCAATACCACTGCTATTGAGTTCTCTGACATAAGCCCCATTCACTCTAGGACTCGAAGCGTTAAACGAACCAGGCAAATAAATTCCAGGCCTAACTTCGCCTCCAGAAAGGTTCCACCATGTCCATGCATTCATTGTTCCTAACGGAATTGTGGCGACTTCCGTTAAAATTGGAGCTGAACGTGATACGTAAATAGGCGCTGAATAAGTGACCGTCTTAGTCGTGAGATCTGCCCTAAATTCAGCCATAGTGGTTGATGTATACAAAAGAACAGACAGACAACCTAGCGTTATATATTTATTCATTGTTATCACCTATCTGCAATCTAGTTGTAAAAACTGGATCTTTTCTAACGAGAGATCCACATTTAAAGTAGTTTGGCATTGTTCAACGGCGCTGTTACCCCATTTAGCACGTAACTGACTCTGCTCAGGCACACCATTTAAGAAAACCTCACCATCATTGGCAACAATCCCACTTGAAAGCACTCGCCCGTTTTGATAAATCTCGACTTGAGTACCAAATGGCAATGGTGTTCCGTTGTAGTGTAAGTTTGCAAGTACACGAGCCCCTTTTCTTGCTTTGAAATCAGCTAAGACAATTGCTCCTTTGGTTGGTATAACTGTCGTTGATGTTAATTCAACATCGTTATTACCCGTTAAAGAGGCAGGATCGACGGTTACTTTATTGCGCTCATAACGTGAAACATTAGGAATGACCGCGTAGCCTTGATTGTTGGTATAAAGACTCTGTGCACTACTGACTTTTAAGTTATCAACATCTTCAGCTTTAATTAAAATTGCAGAATCATAGATTGTACGAGATGGCGTTATTCCGCCTTGATGAATTAAGAGTGCGCCATTTGCTCCCCAATTCATTGATTGATAGCGTTTGTCGTAACTGTAACCCACACTGATCTCTCCCCCAGAAGCACTGTAGTTGCCATTAACAGAGCCACTGTATTCTTGACGAGAATGATTGTAGTTTTGTGAAATATCATATTGCAGGTTGTTATCTTCCAACTGAGTGCCACTTAAACTTACAGAGCTAATAGAATCACCTTGTTTGCTACTGTTATAGCGATAACTTAACCAATTGTTATTCTGAGCAATATTAAATGGAAGACTAAAATTAATAGATAAAATCTGATCGGTTAATCCACTTTCTTGGCGTTTGTTATAGGCATAAGAGACGCTATAACTTAATGCACGATAATTTGAGTTAAAACTCACATTCACATTACGATCAACTCTGTCTTGATACCAATAATATTGTTGATAACCATTTAATGAGAGATAACCCATATCTCCTAAAGATTGTGATACAGATAACTGAAACTGCTTTTTCTTATGATAAAGATGAGAAAAACGCTCATTAGCTGCTGAGAAATCATAGTAATTTTTTGTTGAATAGCGATAAGACGCCAGTGAAAAACCAGTTTTGGTATCAGGTAAATATTTAGAATATTGAATACGATAAGATTGCCCTTGGGCTTCATCGTCATTGATTAAGGTTGTTTTCGCATGAGTAATATCGGCAGAAACAGCACCTAAATAACCAAGATTAACTCCAGTACCTAATGCATAAGCTTGGTAATCAGCAGAGATTAATGTACCGCCATAAATAGATAAATTGTAAGGGAGCCCATAAATGGCCGAGGTTTGAAAGAAATTAGGTTTTTTCGCCGCCGTATCAGCATGATATTTACCGATATCTATACTGTATTTTAAGCTACCCGCACGTTGCATCATGGGAACTGCTGAAAAGGGTTGTGAAAAGGTACGAGTTGTTCCGTCTGCTTCTTCAATTGTGACTTGTAAGTCGCCACTGTAAGAGGTGGGATATAAATCTGAAATAGCAAATTCACCCGGTGGAACGGAAGTTTGGTAAATCACGCTGTTATTTTGACGAACAGTAACCACAGCATTGCTTTGAGCAATTCCTCTTACAACAGGGGCAAATCCCCGTTGGCTTTGTGGCAACATACTTTCATCAGAAGCAAGTTTAATACCACGATATGGAATACTCTCTAATACATCATTATCAGAGGCAGTTTCACCGATGGTTAAGCGGCTTTTTAAACTACGAATATCTCTCTCAACATAAGTTTGCAAGCTATTCCACTGTGAAGAGTTATCATTGTTTTTATTATAGTTACTGTGATTACGCAAACGCCAAGCGCCCACATTAACACCACTGCGTAACCCTAAAAAAAGAGAGTTGCTATTATGTTGATCATGATACCAATACTTATTTTGTCGATAGGTGTAATTCACAAAGGCAGCATTAATACCGTCATTCCATTGCGTGGGTGAGATATAGCCATGCCCATAATTATATAAAGCTATTTGTGGTATAGAAAATGACAGGCGTGCTCGTGAAAAATCATACTGATATGTTGCATTTGGAATAACGCGAGCAATATCAGTGATCGTTTCATTTTTAATTTGTTGATTAGATTGTGGTATTACAGATCCTTTGACACCCCAATTTAATAAGTCTTGTTTAGTGATCTCTGGTGTAAGTGTCTTTTTTTCTTCGTTAAAAATAAAACGTACTTGGCGGTTATCAATTAATTTGTTATTGAGATAAATATCAACAGAATAGACACCTGGAAGTTGGCCTCCAGCATAAGAAAAATAATCAAGGCTATTAATATCCGCAACTTGATTTTCTATTCCTAAATTGAGTGCATCAGGGTTAAATTGCTCTTCAGCCATTACCTGATAAGGATATAAAATAGTGGCGATCGCTATGGCCAGTAAACCGTGGTGATTGAGATTATTGTTAGGAAATACGAATAATCGTTTTGTTGATAACGCTATTATGGATAAAGTCATCGCCATACACCCTTAGTTTAATACTTTATCTACAGTTGCACCGTAGTCATTAATAAACTGAACTTTAACTTTATGATAAGTGGGTGTTTTTTCTAGCAACATCACTTCTTGATGTGGCTGAATTAAAGGATCGTAAGGGTAGCGTTTGTCATCAATAAAAATATGTTTAATGGTTAGGTGATAAGGCGTGTTGTTCTTAAGCACTAAGCCTTGATTTTGTTTTGATAGTTCGACGTTATTAAAGTTAAGTGGCTCAATATCATGAGCACGTAAAAAAAGCTTAAATTGAGAATTAATTACCAGCTGAAGTTGATTTTCAGGGCTTTTTTCAACGGGAGGGATAGATTTGATATTAAGCCAATAGACAACTTCGGTATTTGAATTTAAGGGTTCTCCTGTATAAGAAATACGTGCTGTACCTGTGCTATCTGGCTCAATACGAAAAAGAGGAGGGGTTGCTATGAAAGGTGCTTTGTCATTACCTTGAAAAGCTGAAACCCAACTTTGGATCAGATAAGGTTTATCTTTATCAGTATTTAGAACAGGAATGCTGATTTCACGAGCATTATCGTTATAAACAAACCGTGTTCCACCCACACTTATCCCTGCTGCATGGCATACCGTTATGAGAGAAAAACAAAAAAATAATGTGAGAAAAATATTCTTTTTCATATTGGTGCTATAAAGTTAAGAAGAAATAAGAGGGTAATAAGTATTACCCTCATTTTTTATTATTTGTATTGGATGCTATAGACGGCGGAGCCGTTAGCTGGACCTGGTGTTGCTTGTGCTGTTGCTTTATAACGAGCAACATAATCTAAGTTAATTTCTGTACCTTTAATTTCGACCTCTTTAGAGTCGTCATATAGATTAATTTGAGATACAGCATCTTTCTCAAATAGTGCGATACCGACGTTTGTTGCACCACCTGAGGCTTGGTCGATGGCTAAAATATCGCTATCAATTGCATCACGAGTACCACCGAAGCGTACGGCAACAGTGGTATCAATAGGGCAATCAATCAGTTTTATCGTGAAATCTTTAAGGCCTGCGACTTCGCCTTTAGTGGCTAAGCTTTTTGAAGACACTTTTCCTAAATCTACAGTCAGATTTTTAGAAGAGCTGTCTACTGTACAGGCTTGGTCTGTTATTTCTCCGGTAAAATTAATAGTGCCCGATGCAAAAGCTGCTGGTGCAGAAAGTAGAGAGAAACTTATCCCTAATAAATAGAGAGATTTATTTAATTTGCTCATGATCAGTCCTGTTTAAAAAGTAGTTATTTTTACTTTTTAATTTATTTATAAGTATAGATTTAAGTATAGGTTTATTCGCATAGAAGATATGCCAATAAAATATAGCATTACAAAAAATTTAAGTTAATGAAGATTTACATGAGTTTTTTTGTCTTAATATCAAAATGTTTAATGTTTGTTTTTTTAATTAAGGATAATGTTTAATTAGTCATTAATTAAATCACAAGGCGAACTATTTATTGCTAATAATAATTTCTCTATATCTTCTATAGGAAATGAATTTTTATTCAAATAAAGATAAAAACGATATTCTTTATCTTTATTATGTGTATTTAATTGTTTAATCGAATTTTTATTCAATTCTTCCTGAATGGCTGCGAATGGGAGTCGAGAATAGCCAAGGCCATGTTTAACAAGGCTTATCGCTGTTTCTATTGAACCAACATGAATCACTTGATTATGATGGTCTATGTCTATGCTATTACGGGATAATGAAATATATGTATGTTTTTGTAATTCCTTGCATAAGTCATTATTGTTGATATGTTGTAACACGCTCTCAGGATGTGTAACTAATACTGTTTTTATACATTCTAAATCAATGGGTTGTAATGATTTTATGTTGTGGTGTGTTATCACTAAATCATGATCTTTTTGCGATAATACATCTGATTGACTCAGTGAGATTTTATGAATATTAATATCATAATGTTTATTCTCTTTAATAAATTGAGAGATTTTATCTAAAAATAAGTCTGAAACATACAAAGGATCGATAAGCATATTTATTTTTAACTTATTGTTAAATATTAATTTTTTTGCTTCCTTTTCTAGTGAAATGGCCTTTTCAGTGATTTCTCTCGATAACTCAAGTAATAATTTACCTTCATGCGTAAGTACTGCTCGTCTTTTCTCTAAAGAGAGAATTTCAATGCCCAAAGTTTGCTCTAATTTATTGATTGTATAGCTAATCGATGATTGAGTTCTATGCAGTGCATCTGCAGCCTGGGCAAAGCCACCATAATCAACGACGGCTTGTAAGGTAATCCACTGATCGAGAGTCGTTCGGGATTTTTCCATGATGGAACCTTCTTATTATTGTTTATTTAATACTCATTAAAAATGAAGCTAGCAATATATCTTAGCATTGTTAATAGGTAGTAATACTCATTTTTTAATCAAGTTTAAAAAATATTAACATTATAATAGATAGTGTTATTGTTTAATAATCAATATACTTTTAATAAAAATATTTATACTTTTTTATTTTCCGTTATTTGAAGTGTTTTTTCATAAAATAGATAAAGTTGGCTTTTTTTATTTTTTATTATTTAAATTTATATAAATAAGAAGGAGTTTTTAATATAGGTTGAAATAATTTTTAATTATATTAATGTTTATTTCTCTTTTTTTATTTATATAATTAATGTTATTTGATTTTATTTATTAATTATTTTTATTTTTTTTATTTGTTTTTTCCTTAATGCTCGTTAATCTATATTCTATCTATTTTTATTATTTGAATTTAAGTTCTTTTATTATTTATTAATTGTGATTTGTTAAAAAATAAAAATATCTCATCTTTGGCTTAAGATGGTTTTACTAAAATATAAAAGACTACTTATAATTTTAAATACTACAGTTTAGTCTAAATTAGATGAAGTTAGGTTTTATATATTGAAATAATAAAGTATTTCAATATGTAAAACTACCATTATTTTAAATGCTAATATTAAATTTGTTGACCTATAAACAACTTAACTTATTTAACTTAAAAAAGAAAATCTTCCGTTAGAGATATCAACTTGAAAATTAAAATCCCATGAAAGTGTCTTTTCACTCACATTAGGAGTGGGATTAAGTATAAAAACGTAAATGTGTGACTTGGATCAATAATTAACGGTTGTTTTCCGTTAAATGTTCGATGTTGTTGACAGAGATAAAAAATAATAAAAGTAAGAAAAATATATTTTATATTAAGATAGATTAAATGCCCTATCCAAAATGGCACTTTGTCCTTTGGTTAATTGGATACTTTGTTAGAAAAATATATTGCTTTAAAAATAGTTTTCCCAAGAATTGGCGATCTTTTTATGATGTTCGTTTTATTATCTTCATATTATCACTGATTGAAGAGTAGTTTCCTAACGTTACTACTTATCAATTTTATTAAACAAAAAATTAAAAAATAATCTCTTTTTTTTCTAAAAATAAGACGCTGGGAAGAAAATATGGATTAGTTTTATACAATCAATGAGCTATAAGTGAAGCAAAGCAGCAGAATAGGCTGATAAAAGCACCAGTAAAGAGGATGAAAAAGGAGAGAAATAAAAGAACATAGCCATTGCCTTTCGTATTTTTTCGATAAAACAATGGCTTTATATCAAATTAATCGGAATCGGCGGATTATAATCCCCCAACTTCTCTAGGTGTCGCTCGCATAGAGCTGCGAATTGTATTACCCATCATGTCCACTCTTGCTTGGAATGGTGGGAATGGCAGTGGAATACCATGTTCTGCAAAGGCTAAAAGAATATTTTGATGAATTTCATGTCTGGCTGGCATTCTGTGTCCCATCTCAGCTGCATAAACACGCAATTCGAAAATCTGAATACCTTGTTGTAAATCGACGAGATAAACTTCGGGTGCTGGGTTTTCTAAGATCATCGTAGAGCGTTTTGACGCTTCTAATAAAACATTTGTGACTTGCTCGCTGTTACAGTCTGCTGGAGCAGGAATAGTCATCACAATACGGGTAACAGAGTCCGACAGAGACCAGTTAATAAATTGTTCCGTAATAAAGGCTTTATTCGGTACGATAATTTCTTTTCTATCCCAGTCAGTCAGCGTAGTCGCTCGGGTGTTGATCTTAGAAATATTCCCCGTCAAATTACGGATAGTGACGGTATCACCAATACGGATAGGTTTTTCAAACAAGATCATCAGCCCAGAAATGATATTGGCAAAAATTTCTTGTAAACCAAAGCCTAACCCAACCCCCATTGCTGCGACTAACCATTGTAATTTTGACCATTCAATTCCTAATAAGGAGAAGCCTACAATGCTACCAATTAGAGTGATGCTGTATTTAGTCATGGTAGTAATGGCATAGCCTGTACCTGGCGTTAAATCTAAATGTTGTAAAATAGCCAGTTCAAGTAAAGCGGGTAAGTTTCTCACCAATTGCGTAGTGATAATAATCACAAGGATCGCCACTAAAATAGAGCCCATGGTAATGGGTTGTATGGTGTTAACGCCATTTACCGATGAGGTTACATCCCAAAGACGAATATTATCGACAAAGGAAAATGCGGTATTTAATTCAGACCATAATAAAATCATCGATACTAATGCAATCATGGTCAGAATAGAACGAACTAAGCCAATAGATTGCGCACTGATTGCATCAAGGTCTATTTCTTGAGCCTCAATTTCAAGCCCTACTGTACTCTCACCGCTACTGCCCACAATGGTATTTTCATCTTCGCCTTTCGCACGTTGGGCGAGAATTTCAGCTCGTTTCTGTTTTGCGCGTTCAAAAGCTAATTTACGACGTTGAATAAGCATCCACCGCTGAATAATGTGATAGATAATCAGTAAAGCAAACCAAATTGCTACTGACATTTCTAAACGGCCAAGCAAGACAATCGAAGTAGAAAGGTAACCTAAAACAGCGGCTAAGCCTGCAATAATAGGGGCAAGAAGTAAGAACCACCATAAGATAGTGTTTATTGCATTATCACCAGACCCATGTTTATCAAGATAAAGGGGAACATGGGCTTTTTTAAGACTTGAAGTAATAAAGCTTAGGGCTATACAGAGTAGCAAGAAACAGAAGCGACCGACTGTTGGTGCAAATTCTCTATCGCTATAATATTCAAAGGTAATTAATGACATCATTAGCGGGACAATGACAAAAATAGAAAGCTGGTAAAAGCGCATTGCTTTTTTGACTCGACTTTCTTTCCATTTAAATTGAGCGATAAATAAACCGTTATGACGTGCGAAGGTCGCACTGATCATAAATAGCCATAACACAGGAGCTGCTGCTGTTACACCATAGCCAATCGCGCCGGCCATTGGATAACGCCATTCAACACTTTGTAAGCCATAACCGACTGCAGACCACAATAGAGGTAACGGAAGTGCAATTAAAATAGACCAAAAAACGGTACGTATTGTTAGTGAAAAATGATCTTGGGTGACTTTACCAATACGGTTACTGACTCTTTCTAGAAAAGCGTTGTAGTGTTTTCGAGTACGAAGGCTAAAACCAACAATTGATAAGGTAACAAACAAGAATAGAAACGTATCTTGGTTTTTAAGCATGCTAACAGCAGCATGGCCTAATTGTGAAAAGGTATCTAATGAAAGTAGCCGAGTGATATCTTTGACTAATAAAACTGGATAATTGAATTTGATAGGGCTGATATCGGCAACCCAGAACATATAGCGGTTTGTCGCGTCTTTTGTTTCTTTTAAAGCATCCGCTAATTGGGTTGTGGCGACTTTGAGTTTTGTTAATTCAAGGATCTGAGAGTCATAGCCTGATAGTAATGAGTTTAATAGCTCATGGCGTGCTTGAATAAGGGAATCAAAGATATATTGCTGAGCTTCAGGTAATTTAGAGCCATCAGCCGTTTCAGGTGGCTGGATCTTGCTTAAATTCTCCAGCATATCTTCATAACCTAAACGCTCAACACGCAATTGAATAATATCTCTATCAAGTTCTTGTGAGCGAGGCATTTCAGGTAAACGAGAAAGTTGTGTTCTTAACGCTTCACCTAATGCGGTGGAGCCACTTAGCCACTGTGCTTGTTCGCGGATCGTGGTGAGTGTTTGACGAACTTGCTGTGTTTGTTGTGTGGTAATCCGTTGTTTTTCAGAGAGCTCGCTCATTTCCTGTGTCTGTTTATTCAGGATTTGTGACAGCTCACGGTTGGTTTGGATCTGTTTTGTCAGAAACTCAGGCAATTCACCACCTTGTTCTGCCAACATCTCTGTTTTTTCTAACGCAAGATCAGCCACTTCTTGGCGTTTTATATTCAATAAACTACGTAATTGTTGTAGTTGTACATCAAGGCGTTGATAGCGTTTTTTAAATAACTCTAAGCGAAGGCGTGCGATTTCTTGGCGATTATTAGCTGATAGTTGCGCCATTTCTAGTTCATTAACCATCGCTTTACGCGCTGTTACTTCAGCTTGAGTCAGTTTATTTTGAGCTTCTGTTAACGGGGTTGTTGATGCACTCACAGAGGCTAGTCTTGCTGTTGCGTCACTTAATAAACGACGTGCTTCAGAGAGTTGTTGAGGCAATAAATTTAAAGATTCACTGATTTCACGGCTTTTGTCTTGTTCTTGCTGTTGAAGCCTTGCTTGCTCCATTAATTGGCTACTGACTTGAATAATTTTCTGTTCTAAATCAGGAATGCTAATTTTTTCTGGGATAGTTGGAACTGCGTGACTTTCTTCAAGAAGCTTAGTTCTGAGTTCTTTTGTGATCTCTGGATAATCATCAATGGTTTTTTGATAGTTGTCTGCATTTGTTTGTGCTTTTTCACCATCATTAATCCAGTTGATAGTGCCTTGCAGCGCCTGAACAGTCTCAATATCTTGAGGATTAGTACTTCCTTCAAGTTGTTTAATATCTTGACGTAATTTTTCTACATCTGCTGATATTGCAGACGTACTTAACGAAAAAGTCAAAAAGAGCGAGAAGAAAAGACTGATTATCAGGCGCACAAAGGTTACTCCGAATTACGTATTATTCACTGATGGCGTTAGCGTCATTGCCAGCAACATTGATGATGGAACCTAATTGTTCCCCCATTAATGTAACGGAGCCATTCATAAGATCTTTATTCAATTGAACGGTATTTTCAGGGAAAAGGTTGATGACTGTTGAGCCTAACTTAAATCGGCCCATTTCCTCACCTTTTTTCAAGAATATCGCTCCTGCTTTGTCTGCTTGAGGATAAGTCCAACGCTTAATAATACCTTCACGAGGTGGTGTTACCATGCCACACCAAATCGTTTCAATACTACCAACAATAGTTGCACCTACCAGAATTTGTATCATTGGACCAAACTGCGTTTCAAAAAGACAAATAATGCGTTCATTACGTGCAAATAAGTTTGGTACATTGGCCGCTGTCAATGGATTAACAGAGAAGAGATCACCTGGAACATAAATCATCTCTTTTAATAAACCATCGCAAGGCATGTGAACACGGTGGTAATCGCGAGGCGAAAGATATGTCGTAATAAACTGACCATTACGGAACTTATCTGCCAACATAAAGTTACCCGCGAGTAACGCTTCAAGAGTGTAATGATGTCCTTTAGCTTGCAGAATTTGATCGTCTTGAATAAGACCAAGTTGGCTGACAGCACCGTCTGCAGGTAATGCAAGTTTGTCATTACCTTCAACAATAGGACGTACACCGTCTTTTAAAGCTCGAATAAAGAACTCATTGAATGTTGAATAAGCTTGGAACTGACTGTCTTTCGCTTCATTCATATCGACTTTGTAGGCTTTTGCGAAGGCTTTGATAACAAACTGGGTGATTGCACCCGCTTTTTTGTTTGCAAACCAACCCGCTAGCTGTGTGAGCCATAATTTAGGCAATAAATACTGTAGTTTAATTTTTAGCTTGTCCAAAATGGCAACCTCTGGGATTAAACGATAAAAAATAGACAAAAGGGGCCTATTGTACCCACCCTTAATCGGGTTGTCAGTGAATCAATTATTAAGAGCCTAAATTAATGTTCTTACGAACTTTCACCTGACTCATACTTTCTAAAATACGATGGTAGTTTTCAAAGCGTGTTTCTGATATTTCACCATTTTTTACTGCTTCATTGATTAAGCAACCCGGATCGTCTAAATGTTTACAATCGCGGAACTTACAACCACCAAGGTACGGTCTAAATTCAACAAACCCTTTTGTTACTTGATCCGGCGTTAAATGCCATAAGCCAAATTCACGGACTCCTGGAGAGTCAATCACATCTCCGCCTTGTGGGAAATGGTAAAGACGTGATGCGGTTGTTGTATGTTGCCCTAAACCCGAGTTATCAGAGACCTGATTAACAACAATGCTTTCTTCCATCGGTGGTAGTAGCGTGTTAAGTAAGCTTGATTTACCCACACCAGATTGCCCAGCAAAAATAGAAATACGACCGATAAGTTCTTGTGTGAGCGCTTCTAACCCTTCTTTAGTATAGCTAGAGACTTCAAGGACACGATAACCAATATCTTTATAAGTCTGCATCCATTCGCTTACTGTTTTACGGCTTTGTGCATCTAACATATCGATTTTGTTGAGTACAATCAGTGGCTCAACATTTAACGTTTCACAAGCGACAAGGTAACGGTCGATAATATTTAAAGATAATTCAGGCAAAATAGCGGAGACAATAATAATTTGGTCAATGTTTGCCGCAATAGGTTTAATGCCATCATAATAGTCAGGGCGTGTTAGTACAGAGGTACGCTCATGTACCGCTTCAACAATGCCATTCACACGGACATTTTCTTGTGTTTGTAGCGCAGGGCGCCATACAACTTTATCACCCGTTACTAAGGATGAAATTGTGCGTCGGATATTGCATCGAGTAATCGTGCCGTCAGTTGCTTCAATATCTGCATGTTGACCAAAACGACTGATGACTAAACCTTCGGAAGCTTCGCCTAATTGTGTATCGTCTAATTCAACGTGGTTTTTTTTCTCTTTGCTCTGCAAACGCTTTTTATGATTTTCTTGTACTCGACGTTGCTGGCCTTTAGATAATTTACGTTTTGTCACCGATCCTCACTTGTATTATTCGGTTAGATGTTCTTCTGTCGTGCTTATTGAGTAAACGCGCTATGATAAACGCTAAAATATCATGTCTCACACTTAGAAACAGCTAGGATATATTATGTCAAAAAGCGAGAACAATCTGATCTGGATAGATCTGGAAATGACCGGTCTTGATCCTGAATGTGACCGTATCATCGAAATTGCTACCATTGTGACAGATCCTCAACTTAATATTTTAGCCGAAGGTCCTGTAATTGCTGTACACCAATCTGATGAACAACTGAGTTTAATGGATGAATGGAATACACGCACTCATACTGGTAGTGGTTTAGTTGAACGAGTGAAAGCCAGTCAATATGATAATAATTCAGCACAAAAAGCGACAATTGAATTCCTAGAAAAATGGGTACCTAAAGGAGTATCACCTATTTGTGGCAATAGTGTGGGCCAAGACCGACGTTTTCTGTACCGCTATATGCCAGAGTTAGAGCAATACTTTCACTACCGCTATCTTGATGTAAGTACATTAAAAGAGTTAGCACGTCGTTGGAAGCCTGAAATTTTAGACGGCTTCAAGAAAAAGAATACTCACCAAGCATTAGATGATATTCGTGAATCTATTGCAGAGCTAGACTATTATCGTAAGACCTTTATTAAAGAGTAAAAAATGTGCATTCATGATTGATATTGCATCATTGTGATGATTTTATCGGCATGCAATCAAAAAAACGCATTTTTTTATTGATAAGGGCTTGCGGTTAAGCATTTTTCTCGTATAATGCGCTTCCCGTACCGATGAAGAATTTTATTTGTACGGGTGTAAGAAAGACGCGGGAATAGCTCAGTTGGTAGAGCACAACCTTGCCAAGGTTGGGGTCGCGAGTTCGAGTCTCGTTTCCCGCTCCAATCTTTCTTAGACAATTGTTAGTAGTATTATGCGACGCGGGAATAGCTCAGTTGGTAGAGCACAACCTTGCCAAGGTTGGGGTCGCGAGTTCGAGTCTCGTTTCCCGCTCCAAATCCTTTACTAATTATTGTCAAAACTTACCAAATGCGGGAATAGCTCAGTTGGTAGAGCACAACCTTGCCAAGGTTGGGGTCGCGAGTTCGAGTCTCGTTTCCCGCTCCAAGTTTTTCTCTTCTGTTTTATCAAATCTCATTTTTTAATCCTCATAAAGAAAATTTTAAGTTTTTCCTCTCGCTTTTTTAAATATCGACTACACTGTTTTAGGATCATAAATTAGGGAATTTTACTTAATACACGTAAAGAGAGTGTGAGTAATTATTGTGCAAAAAAAGAAATGCCGTTAATGCATGTAAGATCAAGCTATTTTTTTGTGATCTATCTTTGATCTTTGCTTGCTTTTCTATTTTGACGGCACTAGAATGTGCGCCTTTCCTCATTTAAGGGGGAAATAAGAGGCAAGATCATTTTTTTGGTTTTAGGCCTTTATTCTGTTAAACACGCATTGAATAGTATTTTAGAAAAAAGAAAGGGTTTTAGGTGCTTTTCTTTAAAAAGATGTAATAAATATTCTACTATTCTTAAAATCTTCCCACATTGATTTATCCACAGTCAGATGCTAATAACCACCGCATCTAAGCAATATTTATTTTTTTACTGCACAGAGTTATCCACAGAGACTTATCATTAAGTGATAAGGATATTATTCTCTTCAATAAATCAATTGGATTTTATATCTAGTTGATAACTAAGTTTATTTTAATTTTTTTAAATTTGAGTCTTAGTTCGCTTGAATTTTTTTTTCATGTTGATAGGCAAGGGTTTTTTATTTTATTCACAGGTGAAATTAAAGATTACTCGTTATATGTTTATTCTGTTAAAAACTAAGCATCTCTCGGTAAGCCTTTAGTTATTGCTCTTACTAGACGTTTTTGTTGCGAAGTCTGTATTTTTACCTCTTTTTCATTTCGTTTTGCTGTCTGCTGGGCTATTGCCCAATTCAAATGTTCATCTAAAACATCACTTAATCCAAAGCGCTCTTTCAAGGCAAGTATAATTTTATCTTGATAAGGTGCATTTCCTAACGCTACGCTAATATTTCTAAGCCAGCGTAAGTAACCGATACGACGGATCGGTGAGCCTTCTGTTATACGAAGAAATTTTTCTTCACTCCATTGAAAAAGATCGAGTAATTCAGGTGTATGGAGTGCTCGGCGGGGAGAGAAATCTTCTTCACCAGTCAATGATGAGAAGCGATTCCAAGGACAAATAAGCTGGCAATCATCACAGCCATAGATGCGGTTACCCATTAATGGGCGAAATTCTTCAGGGATCGCGCCATCAAGCTCAATTGTAAGATACGAAATACACCGGCGTGCATCGATAGTATAAGGCTCGACAATGGCGCCAGTAGGGCACGTTGTCATGCAAGCGACACATTTACCACATTGTTCTTCGACAGGGCTATCTGTGGGTAAAGGTAAATCGATAAGTAACTCACCTAGAAAAAACCAAGAACCAGCTTGGTTGTTGATAACAAGTGAGTGTTTACCAACCCAGCCAAGTCCGGCTTTAACGGCTAAAGGGCGTTCCATTATAGGTGCTGAATCAACAAAAGGGCGGAAATTGATGATCCCTTGATATTCATATTGTTGGCAATATTGTGTAATTTTTTCGCCGAGTTTTTTAAGACGCTGTCTTAAGACTTTGTGATAATCCCGACCTAGTGCATAACGACTAATATAGCCTTGTTCTGGGTTATTTAATGTTCGTGCAAAAGCAGCATCTGTGGGAAGGTAATTCATTCTCACGCTAATAACCCGTAATGTGCCAGGCACAAGTTCATGAGGTCTTGCGCGTGTCATACCATATTTCGCCATCCATGCCATTTCGCCATGATATTGTTTATCTAACCAAGCTTGTAAGCGAGGCTCTTCAAGTGATAAGTCAGTATCACATATCCCTGTTTGTTGAAAACCTAACTCAAAACCCCATAATTTAATGTTTTGAGCGAGAAGATTAAGATCGAGTGATGACATGAATAAACCGAATCAATAGGTAAGAGGTGAGTCCTAAGAGCGCGCAGTGTATCATAGTGAGCCAGTAGGAAAAATCCTCGTAATAAATAGATTTATGGTATGGTTATTTGATAGTTATCTCGATAACTATTTGCCTTAAGAGAACATATAAAGCTTGGTATTTGAGATTATCCAACAATCTCTTTTTATTGAGCCGTTATAACTTAACAATAGATTATATAAATATGAAAGAATGGGTTGTTACATTAGAAGATGAAGCGGCAACAGTTGAACTAGGGCGTACTGTTGCAATGGCGACTAATCATAGCGGATTGATCATTTATTTATATGGCGATCTTGGTGCTGGAAAAACAACCTTTAGCCGAGGCTTTTTGCAAGCGCTTGGTCATCAAGGGCATGTTAAAAGCCCAACATATACATTAGTTGAGCCCTATATGCTTTCGCCAAATCCTGTTTATCATTTCGATCTTTATCGTTTAGCATCAGCTGAAGAGCTGGAATTTATGGGAATACGCGACTATTTTGAGCAAGACGCGTTATGCCTTATTGAATGGCCATCGCAAGGCGAAGGCTTTTTACCTAATGCCGATTTAGAACTTCATTTAAGCTATGAAGATGAAGGTCGAAAAGCGCGTTTTGTTGCCCTTTCACAAAGAGGGAATACTGTTTTATCCCATATTCAGTCTGCATAAAGGAATATTGATTATGTCGAGCCTCATCACTATTGTGAGTCAAAGTCAGCGCTATTTTGTTGCCTTTCTGTTGGTTGTTTTATCTTTTTTCTTTGTGCAAATAGCGCAAGCTGCCACTGTGACAGAAGTAAAAGCAGAAAATGGCAGTTCAGTAACAACCCTCACATTCTCTTTTAGTGGTGGGAAGCCTAGCTATCGATATTATTCATTAAAAAATCCTGACCGTTTGGTGATGGATTTTAAACAGAGCACAAAAATTACAGGGTTGCCTGCAACATTAGGCAATGGACAGTTAGTTCATAAAATCCGCGCAACGCAATCAAAAGATAGCCAATACCAAAGTATGGTCGTGGAACTTGCCCAGCCAGTTGTTGTGACTGAAAGCCTAATGAATGTAAGCGGAAATTATAAGTTAGTGCTTACTATCAAATCAATAAATGCTCGACAAAATAATCACTCTCAACCCACCGTGAATGTGGTCGCTTTAGCACCGACAACAATGACGGCGTCAGCCTCAAATACAAATAGAGAAATGGCGCCTTTAACCATGACACCCAAAGCAGAGGTTGCCCCAGTTGCTCCTATTGTGAAACCACGTACCACTCCATCAAAACCACAAGCGGGCTCTCGTCAAATTATTATTGCGATAGATGCTGGTCATGGTGGACAAGATCCTGGTGCGATAGGCCAGAAAGGTAATCGTGAAAAAGATGTCACTTTAAGTGTGGCAAGAAAATTAGAAACTCGTTTACATAACGATCCGATGTTTAAACCTGTATTAACGCGTAATGGTGACTATTTTATTTCCGTTGCTGGACGTTCGGAAGTTGCCCGTAAGCAAAATGCGAATATGTTAGTTTCTATTCATGCAGACTCAGCTCCTAATCGTAGTGCAAGAGGGGCTTCAGTGTGGGTGCTTTCTAATCGTCGAGCAAACAGTGAATTAGGTAAATGGCTTGAACAAAGTGAAAAGCAATCTGAATTACTGGGTGGTGCAGGTGATGCTTTATCTGATGGGGTTGATCCTTATTTAAGTCAAACGGTACTTGATTTGCAATTCGGTAATTCACAGCGTGTGGGTTATGACGTTGCAGTTGCTGTGTTATCTGAATTGAGAAAAGTGGGCTCTTTGCATAAAAAGACACCAGAACATGCGAGTTTAGGTGTGTTACGTTCACCGGATATCCCTTCAATTTTAGTTGAAACGGGTTTTATTAGTCATGCAGCTGAAGAGCAGTTACTGATTTCTGATGCTTATCAAGAAAAACTTGCTGCTTCTATTCATGCGGGGTTAAGAAATTATTTTCTGGCTCATCCTTTACAAAATGCACCCAATTGATTGAGTAAAAGGGAATAAAGGTAATGGCGATAAATTTATTACCTCCTCAGCTTGCAAACCAAATTGCCGCAGGGGAAGTTGTTGAAAGACCTGCATCTGTGGTCAAAGAGTTACTCGAAAATAGTTTAGATGCGGGGGCGACTACAATTGATATTGATATTGATAAAGGTGGCGCCAAGCTTATCCGCATTCGTGATAATGGATGTGGCATCACTCGTGATGATTTGAAGTTAGCACTTGCTCGCCATGCAACTAGTAAAATATCAAGTCTTGATGATCTTGAAGCCATAATAAGTATGGGGTTCCGTGGAGAAGCATTAGCCAGTATTAGCTCTGTTTCTCGCTTAACGCTGACCTCACGTACTCAATCTCAAGATGAAGCGTGGCAAGCTTATGCTGAAGGCCGAGATATGACCGTTACCGTTAAACCAGCAGCTCATCCTGTGGGGAGTACGGTTGAAGTCCTTGATCTGTTTTATAACACGCCAGCAAGGCGAAAATTTTTACGCACTGAAAAAACAGAATTTGCACATATTGATGAAGTGGTTCGAAGAATTGCGTTATCGCGCTTTGATGTCTCTATTAATCTTACCCATAATGGCAAACGTGTTCGTCAATATCGTGCAGTAAAAGATGAAAGCCAGCAAAATCGCCGTTTGAGTGCGATTTGCGGTAATAATTTTGTCAATCAATCAATGCATTTATCGTGGGAACACGGTGATTTAGCAATAAAAGGTTGGGTGGAACACCCCTTATCGCCAGTACAATGCAGTGATATTCAATATTGTTATGTTAATGGACGAATGATGCGTGATAGGTTGATTAATCATGCTATTCGCCAGGCTTATGATGGATATCTGAAAGGAGAACAACAGCCTTCTTATATCCTCTATTTGAGTGTTGATCCTCATCAAGTGGACGTTAATGTTCATCCGGCTAAACATGAAGTCCGTTTTCATGAATCACGTTTAGTGCATGATTTTATCTATCAGGGTGTGTTGAGTGTTTTACGACAAGCCACGCAGACACCTTTATCACAGACTTTAGATGAAGAAGATAATGAAATCGCGTTGAGTTTTCCTGAAAATCGTCAAGTTGCAGGTGAAAACGTATTCTCACAGCCTTATCAAGCACCAGTTAGTCAGAACCCCGCCAATAGATCCCAGTCACATCAAATTAATGAGCGGGAGACTCATCATCAAAAACAACCTCGCCAATTCGGTGAAAATCGTCAGTTTGGTGAAAGCTATCAACGTACACAAGGTGCGCTTTATCAAAAAATGATGCAAGAAAGTGCTTCTACATTAAACGATAAAGAAAAAATACCGTTATTTCCTGAGCGAGCCCCATTGAATTTAGATGAAATCGTTCATACAACTAATAATATTGAAGAAGATGCGATTTCGGTGATGCCTCGTTCTGTCAATGCGAAAGAAGGGCAAACTGATTATACTTTTGGGCGAGTATTGGCAATTTATCAGCAGAAATATGCGTTAATAGAATCTTCACAAGGTCTTGGGCTGTTATCATTGGAACAAGCTGATTTTCTGTTAAAATGTGCGCAATTGTTGCCTAAAGATGAAACATTAAAGCCCCAACCTTTGTTAGTGCCTTTAAAATTAGCATTAAGTAAAGAAGAAATTAATGTATTCAATCAGTTTCACGCATTAATCAGTGAATTTGGTATTACTATTGAAATTTCACAAGGTAAAGCAACAATATATGCAGTACCGTTGCCTTTGCGTCAGCAAAATTTACCCGCGTTACTGACCGCATTATTGGCGTATTTGTCGATTGAAAAATTATGTACAAAACAACAGCTTGGGCAATGGTTTGCAAAACAGATAAGCGTAGAGCAAGCAATATGGTCACAAGCTCAAGCGGTTGGGCTATTGGCCGATATTGAAAGACTTTGTCCTCAATATGTCAGACAGCCAGCAAAAAACTTATTACAATTAATAGAATTACAACCGGTGGTAGCGGCATTAAATAATGAGCGATGTAAACATACAAATAAAACCTAAAGCTATTTTTTTAATGGGTCCTACAGCGTCAGGTAAAACAGCATTAGCAATAGCATTAAGACAAAAATTACCTGTAGATATTATTAGTGTGGATTCTGCTCTTATCTATCGTGGAATGGATATTGGAACAGCTAAGCCAGATGCGATAGAGCAATCGCTTGCGCCACATCGATTAATTGATATTCTAGACCCAGCATTACCTTACTCAGCAGCAGATTTTCGCCGAGATGCATTAAGTGCAATGGAAGAAATTACAGCTGCTGGGCGAATTCCACTATTAGTGGGTGGGACTATGCTATATTTTAAAGCGTTACTTGATGGCCTATCGCCTTTGCCTAGTGCCAATCCTGAGGTTCGTGCTGAAATAGAGAAAAAAGCAGCAGAGCAAGGATGGGAGGCGATACATAAAGAGCTTGGATTAGTCGATCCCGTTGCTGCGCAACGAATACATCCTAATGATCCTCAGCGGCTTTCTCGTGCGCTAGAAGTTTACCTGATTTCAGGTAAAACAATGACAGAGTTGACAAAAATATCAGGCGAATCTTTGCCCTATGATGTTTATCAATTTGCGATTGCTCCGAAAGATAGAAATGTTCTTCACCAGCGCATTGAAGCACGTTTTAAACAGATGCTAACGTGTGGATTTGAAGATGAAGTAAAAGCATTATATGAACGGGGTGATTTGCATGAAGATTTACCTTCTGTACGTTGTGTCGGTTATCGCCAGATGTGGTCATATTTATCAGGCGAAATAGATTATGATGAGATGGTTTATCGAGGGATCTGTGCTACCCGGCAATTAGCGAAGCGACAAGTCACCTGGTTAAGAGGCTGGAATGATATTCACTGGCTTGATAGTGAAGAACCGAAACAATCTCTTGACACTGTTTTGCAGGTAGTTAGTGCATAGATGGTAGGTTTGTGTAAAATTGATAGTTGCCAAAGCGCAATTTTTGAGTAGTTCATTTTTCGAACCAATTGGGTTCTAATATAAAACAACAAAATAAGGAAAACATAGAATGGCTAAGGGGCAATCTTTGCAAGATCCTTTCCTGAACGCATTACGTCGTGAAAGGGTTCCCGTTTCTATCTATTTGGTAAACGGTATTAAATTGCAGGGTCAGATCGAATCTTTTGACCAATTTGTTATTTTGCTGAAAAACACAGTAAGCCAGATGGTATATAAACATGCTATCTCTACCGTGGTACCTTCGCGTCCTGTTTCTCATCATAGCAATACAGGTACGAATCAAACTGGTACAGGTTACAGCGGTAGCGCTACTCAGCAGGATGATGTTGCAGAATAATTATCCATTATTATTCTTGATATAAGAAAAACATAGGTAGGGAGACTTTACCTATGTTTTTTCCTGTTTTTATAAAGTCCAAGAGGTTTCGCCTTTGTTTGATCGTTATGAAGGTGGCGAACTCGCCGTCTTAGTGCACGTCTTCTTTTCTCAAGAAAAGGATGTTGATGATTTGCAAGAATTTGAATCCTTGGTGACATCTGCGGGTGTTAAGCCAGTTCAGATTATTACAGGAAATCGTAAAGCGCCTCATCCCAAATATTATGTGGGCGAAGGTAAGGCAGAAGAAATTGCCGAGGCTGTAAAAGCAAGTGGTGCAGATGTTGTTTTATTTAATCATGCACTAACACCGGCACAAGAACGAAATCTGGAAAGGCTTTGTGAATGCCGTGTAGTTGATCGCACGGGAGTTATCCTTGATATTTTTGCTCAAAGAGCAAGAACTCATGAAGGAAAGCTACAGGTAGAACTCGCCCAGTTACGTCACTTATCAACTCGTTTAGTCAGAGGGTGGACTCACCTTGAGAGACAAAAAGGAGGGATTGGGTTACGAGGACCGGGTGAAACTCAGCTAGAAACAGACCGCCGCTTACTCCGAGGTAAAATTAGTCAAATTCTAATGCGATTGGGTAGGGTTGAGCGTCAGCGTGAACAAGGAAGACAAGCGCGGAGTAAAGCTGATATTCCAACATTATCCCTTGTTGGTTACACAAATGCAGGAAAATCGAGTTTATTTAATCATATTACCTGTTCTGATGTGTATGCAGCAGATCAGTTGTTTGCAACATTGGACCCCACATTAAGACGTATTCAAGTTGATGATGTAGGAACAGTTGTATTGGCTGATACCGTTGGATTTATTCGACATTTGCCTCATGATCTTGTTGCTGCTTTTAAAGCGACTTTGCAAGAAACACGAGAAGCAACCTTACTTCTTCATGTTATTGATGCAGCGGATAGTCGTTTTGAGGATAATATTCATGCAGTTGAAAGTGTATTAGAAGAGATAGATGCTCAAGAAATACCCACACTGCATGTCATGAACAAAATTGATCTTCTTGAAGATTTCACTCCAAGAATTGATCGAAATGAAGAAAACTTACCCATTAGGGTTTGGGTTTCAGCACAAACAGGCGAAGGTATTCCTCTGTTATATCAGGCGTTGACAGAACGTCTTTCAGGTGAGATCGCACACTTTGAATTACGTTTACCGCCAGAAGATACAGGGCGCTTGCGTAGTCGTTTTTATCAATTACAGTCAATAGAACGTGAATGGATTGAAAAAGACGGTAAAGTTGGGCTAATCATACGTATGCCTATGGTAGACTGGCATCGCCTTTGCAAGCAGGAACCCAATTTATTGGATTACGTGGTCTGATATTCGGCCATAAAAAAGAACATTAACTGAGAGCTGGCGACGAAATCGGCTCTTAAGCCTGATAAATCTAATCATAATAATGGAGCTAGAACATGGCGTGGAATCAGCCCGGTAACAACGGACAAGACCGCGACCCGTGGGGTAACCGAAACAGCGGCAATAATAATGGCGATGGTAACGGTAACTCCAACGGCAATCAAGGAGGTCGGAATCGTGGAGCATCAGATCTCGATGATATGTTCCGTAAACTGAGTGAAAAACTTGGTGGTTTCGGCGGTAAAAAAGGTGGGAACTCCTCTTCTGGGCAAAATGGCGGGCCTCGTGGTAATGCTGGAAATCTTTTGATTTCTCTTGCATTAGGTGCGGTTGTCGTAGTTTGGGCTGCAAGTGGTTTTTATACCATTAAAGAAGCAGAACAGGGTGTCGTAACTCGTTTTGGTAAATTTTACCAAATCGTTGAACCCGGTCTGAACTGGAAACCGACTTTTATTGATGAGGTTCAGCCTGTTAACGTGAAAACTATCCGTGATTTAACCACGGGTGGCATGATGTTAACGTCAGATGAAAATATGGTTCAAGTTGAGATAAACGTGCAGTACGTTGTCTCTGATCCAGAAACATTTCTGTTTAACCTCACAACACCTATTAACAGCTTAGGTCAAGCAACCGACAGTGCTGTACGTGGTGTTATTGGTCGTTCAGAAATGGAAAAAATTCTGACTTCAAACCGTTCAGAAATTCGTGACCAGACGCGTCAAGAATTAGAAGAGACTATCCGTCCTTATAATATGGGTATCTCTATTGTGGACGTCAACTTCCAAGTAGCGCGTCCTCCAGAAGCTGTAAAAGCGGCATTCGATGACGTAATTGCGGCTCGTGAAGAAGAACAAAAAACAATTCGTCAAGCTGAAGCTTATAAAAACGAAGTGTTACCGTTAGCTAAAGGTAACGCACAACGTATGATTGAAGAAGCAACAGCGTATAAAACCAGTGTGGTGATGAGAGCAGAGGGTGAGGTAGCTAGCTTTGCTAAAATCTTACCTGAGTATCGTGCAGCTCCTGAAATTACTCGCGAGCGTCTTTACATTGAAACGATGGAAAAAGTGCTATCGAAAACACGTAAAGTCATTGCAAATGATAAAGGTAACAGCATGTTAGTGCTACCTTTAGAGCAAATGCTACGTCAGCCATCTCAATCGGGTGCATCAAATACCCTTGAGGCGCCGGCTCGTATACCCGCACCAGCTCCAACTGTAAACCCAACACCGACACAAAAACCAGCAACAACGACTTATGGTAATGGTGGATATGGTAGTAATAATGGCGGTTATGGTCAGCCTTACGGCAATAATCAAGGAGGACAATAATCATGCGTAAAGTTATCGCTGTTGTTGCAGTTATTATTTTAGCGTTGTTGTACTCCTCTGTATTTGTCGTTCAACAATATGAGCGTGGTATTATTTTACGCTTCGCAAAAGTTGTTCGTGATGCTGAAAATAAACCTGTTGTTTATGAGCCAGGTCTTCATTTTAAAATTCCATTCATTGAGAATGTGAAAAAACTGGATGCGCGTATTCAAACTATGAATATCCAGCAAGACCGTTTCTTATCTGGTGAGAATAAAGACTTATTAGTTGACTCTTATCTAAAATGGCGTATCAGTGATTTCAGTACTTACTATCTGGCAACAGGTGGCGGTAATACAACGCAAGCTGAAACTTTACTGCGTCGTAAATTCAGTGACCGTTTACGTTCTGAAATTGGTCGTATGAGCGTAAATCAAATTATTACGGATTCTCGTGGTCGTTTAACCATTGATGTTCGTAATGCACTGAATGAAGGTACACCTTCTCGAGATACAAGTGCTGCTGATGATGCTATTGCCATTGCGGCGAAGAAAGTAGCTGAAGAAACTAAAGGTCAAGCTCCTGCTATCAATATGAACAGTATGGCGGCATTAGGTATTGAAGTGATTGACGTTCGAATCAAGCAAATCAACCTACCTATGGAAGTTTCTGAGGCGATTTATCAGCGTATGCGTGCAGAACGTGAAGCAGTTGCTCGTCGTCACCGTTCACAAGGTCAAGAGCAAGCGGTGAAAATTCGTGCAGCGGCGGATAAGACAGTAACAGAAACATTAGCTGAATCTGAGCGTGAATCTTTACGTCTTCGTGGTGAAGGTGATGCACAAGCAACAAAACTGTTTGCTGATGCATTCAACCAAGATCCTGACTTCTATGCTTTCATTCGTAGCTTACGTGCTTATGAGAAGAGCTTTAATCAAGACGGCAATGACGTCATGGTGTTAAGCCCAGATAGCGATTTCTTACGCTATATGAAAGCACCAACCAAAGCGCGTGCGATTGAAGAGTAATTAAAACGCGTTAGATTGACTGAATAAATAATAAAAATTCTCCACCTTAATAAGTGGGGAATTTTTTTTAGATCAATAAGATAAAAAGAATTACTTAGTAGCAAAATAAATAATTGTGCTTATTAAGATGAAAAATTACCCTTAATGGTTTCCAAAATGGCTTTAGCTGGGATAGTATAAAGTGAAAATTGCATTTCAAGATAAACCTTCGGCAATTCCGAAGCGTCTTCTTCGCCATTTTCACTTTTATGTCACTCTGCTTCCTATTTTTGCGATCAAAACTGTTGATGAAAGTCACAATATGTTTGTGGTGCGGATTTTTCGGGCAAAAATATTGACAATGGCAAGATAATCTATTGCTTAAAAGCGGGGATGACATAATTAGATAAAATCTACTGTAACTCTTGATTTGAGATGGTAGAATCCTTTTTTAAGCAACCGAGTGTATTTTGAAATGAGTAATAACGTTGTCGTATTGGGCACCCAGTGGGGTGACGAAGGCAAAGGCAAGATAGTCGATTTGCTGACAGAACGCGCTAAGTATGTTGTTCGCTACCAAGGTGGCCATAACGCGGGTCACACTCTAGTCATCGACGGTGAAAAAACCGTTCTTCATTTAATCCCATCAGGCATTCTCCGTGAAAATGTTGTTAGCATCATAGCAAACGGTGTCGTTTTATCACCAGAAGCACTGATGAAGGAAATGACCCAACTTGAAGATCGTGGCATTCCTGTTCGCTCTCGTTTACTTCTGTCTGAAGCTTGCCCATTAATCCTTCCTTATCATATCGCATTAGATAATGCGCGTGAGAAAGCACGTGGCGAGAAAGCTATCGGTACAACAGGTCGCGGTATTGGCCCTGCTTACGAAGATAAAGTTGCTCGTCGTGGTTTACGTGTTGGCGATCTGTTTGATAAAAAAGCATTTGCACAAAAACTCAAAGAAATCATCGAATACCATAACTTCCAACTGGTGAACTACTACAAAGTTGAACCGGTTGATTACCAAAAAACCTTAGACGATATCATGGCAATCGCTGATATTCTGACAGGTATGGTTGTTGATGTTTCTGACTTACTGTACAAAGCAACACAAAACGGTGAGTTAGTGATGTTTGAAGGTGCACAAGGTACTTTATTAGACATCGACCATGGTACTTATCCGTATGTAACCTCTTCAAACACCACAGCAGGTGGCGTGGCAACTGGCTCAGGTTTAGGCCCTCGCTATGTTGGTTACGTATTAGGGATCATCAAAGCGTACTCTACCCGTGTCGGTGCAGGTCCATTCCCAACTGAACTGTTTGATGAAGTGGGTGACTTCCTGCGTGAGAAAGGCCAAGAGTTTGGTGCAACCACTGGTCGTAGCCGTCGTACTGGTTGGTTAGATATCATCGCTATTCGTCGCGCTGTTCAAATCAACTCACTGTCTGGCTTCTGCATGACTAAACTGGATGTATTAGATGGTCTGAAAGAAGTGAAACTGTGCGTAGGTTATCGCTTACCAAATGGTGAAGTGATTGATACAACGCCTTTAGCTGCTGATGATTGGGAAGGTATTGAGCCTATCTATGAATCAATGCCGGGTTGGAACGAAACGACATTTGGTGTGAAAGATCACGCTCAATTGCCACAAGCAGCACTGAACTACATCAAACGTGTAGAAGAGTTGACTGGTGTTCCTGTTGATATCGTTTCTACAGGACCAGATCGCTCCGAGACTATTATTCTCCGTCATCCATTTGATGCTTAATTTGCATTAAATAGGTTTGATGTGAAAATCGTCCCTGAAAATGACAGGGGCGATTTTTTCGTATCTGTTTGTTAGTGAATTAAAGACAAAAATACACGTTACATAATAAGATAAGACAGCTTTACACTCGGTTTTGCTTCTGTTTTGTCTGTAACGAGTAAAAACAATAAGACAATGTTATTATTGTAACGCCAGAAATAGAAAAGCGATCTGTTGAAAATCGACAGTATCGCTTTTTCTTTGCCTGTGATGTCGCTATTATTTTGTTAGTAGTCAAGTGAGAGACGGAAATGACTCACTTTTGAGCATATCTTTGCTAAATGTCCAAAAATTAAACATAATATTGCTTAATAAAATGATATTCTCATTACTAATTACTTATCCCTTAACACATTTAATAGGGAAAACCACTTTTCAGAGGTCATTGTGCAATTAACCAGTTTTACAGATTATGGATTGCGAGCATTGATATATATGGCTTCACTGCCAGAAGGCAAAATGACGAGCATCACAGAAGTGACGCAAGTTTATGGTGTCTCACGTAATCATATGGTGAAAATTATTAATCAACTGAGCCATTTGGGATTTGTTGAGGCTATTCGCGGTAAAAATGGAGGGATCCGTTTAGGCAAGCCTGCAACAGACATCATTGTCGGTGATGTTGTCCGTGCTTTAGAGCCACTTTCATTAGTAAACTGTAGTGCTGAGTTTTGTCACATTACCCCAGCTTGTCGGCTAAAACTGGTTTTAAATCAGGCGATTGAGCAGTTTTTGAAAGAGTTAGACCGTCACACACTCGCAGAGCTAGTTGAAAATAATAGCTCCTTATATAAATTGTTATTAGAAGATATTTGAGTCTACTATTTCATTAAATCTGATAGCTTGGAGGTCATAATGTCAAAAGATCCTTTTCAAGATAGAGAAGCAGAGAAATACGCCTCTCCAATTGCTAGTCGCGAATATATTTTAGAAGAAATGAAAAAGCGCACGGCTCCAATGAGTCGTGAAGATTTAGCGCAGGCGTTAAAAATTTCTGGAGAAGAAGACCTAGAGGCGTTACGTCGCCGTTTAAGAGCGATGGAGCGTGATGGTCAGTTAGTGTTTACTCGCCGTCAGTGTTACGCATTGCCTGAACGCCTTGATTTATGGAAAGGTAAGGTCATCGGTCACCGTGATGGTTATGGTTTTTTACGTGCAGAAGGTCAAAAAGATGACCTTTATCTTTCACAAGATGAAATGAAAAAAACCATGCATGGTGATGTTATTCTTGCTCAACCTTTAGGTATGGATAGAAAAGGCCGTCGTGAAGGTCGCGTAGTGCGTGTTATTGAACCAAGAAATAACCAAATTGTTGGCCGCTATTTTATTGAATCTGGTATGGGATTTGTTGTACCGGACGATAGCCGTTTAAGTTTTGATATTCTTATTCCTAAAGAAGATATCATGGGTGCGCGTATGGGTAATGTGGTGGTGGTTGAAGTCACTACAAGGCCAACGCGACGGACTCAAGCTGTAGGTCGTATTGTTGAGATTTTAGGTGAAACGATGGGAACAGGTATTGCGGTAGAAATCGCATTACGTACTCATGAAATTCCTTATACTTGGCCTGCAAAAGTCACAAAAGAAGTCGCTGATTTAAAAGAAGAAGTGCCTGATTCTGCCAAAGAAGGTCGTATTGATTTACGTGGCTTACCTTTAATTACAATTGATGGTGAAGACGCACGAGATTTCGATGACGCAGTGTACTGTCAACGTAAAAAAGGCGGTGGTTGGCGTTTATGGGTCGCAATTGCTGATGTTAGTTACTATGTACGTCCACAAACGGCACTAGATACAGAAGCACGTAGTCGAGGAAACTCCGTTTATTTCCCTTCTCAAGTTGTCCCGATGTTGCCAGAAATTCTGTCTAATGGGCTGTGTTCACTAAACCCACAAGTTGATCGTTTATGTATGGTTTGTGAGATGACCGTTTCTGAGCAAGGGCGTCTCTCTTCTTATAAATTCTATGAAGCAGTGATGAGCTCTCATGCACGAATGACATACACCAAAGTGTGGAAGATTATTCAAGGCGATGAAGAGTTACGTGAACACTATAAACCTATCGTTCAAGATATTGAGCATCTATATGAGTTATACCAAGTGCTTGATAAAGCGCGTGAGCAACGTGGTGCGATTGGGTTTGAATCTGAAGAAGCGAAATTTATCTTCAATGCAGAGCGCCGTATTGAACGTATCGAGCCTGTTGTTCGTAACGATGCACACAAATTAATTGAAGAGTGCATGATCTTAGCGAATATCGCCGCAGCTCGTTTTGTTGAGAAAAATGAAGAGCCTGCGTTATACCGTATTCATGATAAACCGAAAGAAGAAAGTGTACTGAATTTACGTTCAGTCTTTAATGAATTAGGTTTAACATTGCCGGGTGGGTTAACACCAGAACCAGCAGATTATGCGCGTGTCATGAAAGAGGTTGAAGACCGACCTGATCGTGAAATGCTACAAACTATGATCTTGCGCTCAATGAAACAGGCGATTTACGATCCTGAAAATCGTGGACACTTTGGTTTAGCATTGAAGTCTTATGCACACTTTACCTCGCCAATTCGTCGTTATCCTGATTTAGCCTTGCACCGAGCAATTAAATATCAAATTGCTAAACAAGAAGGTCACGGCTCACAGCGTTGGACCCCAACAGGCGGCTACCATAGCGATATGGATACTATGTTGCAATTAGGTGAGCACTGTTCTTTAACGGAACGTCGTGCTGATGAAGCAACAAGAGATGTGGCTGATTGGCTAAAATGTGATTTTATGCTGGATCAAATTGGTCAACAATTTACGGGTATTATCACTAGTGTAACGGGCTTTGGTTTCTTTGTTCGCTTAAATGATCTATTTATTGATGGCTTAGTGCATGTTTCTACATTAAATAATGATTACTATCAATATGATAATGTGGGGCAGCGTTTAATTGGTGAGTCTTCAGGACAAGTCTATCGCCTCGGTGATGAAGTTGAAGTTAAAGTTGAAGCCGTCAGTATGGATGAACGTACTATCGACTTCTCCTTAATTTCAACAACACGCACAGCACGTAACCCAGGTAAAACAGCACGAGTTCGTGGCTTAAAGGGCGAAAAAGACAAGAAAAACGCAAGTTCTAGTAAGTCTCGACGTCGTGATGCAAGCAAAGATAAAAACTTTGAGCCAGATAGCGCCTTTAAAAAAGGAAAATCAGCTAAAAGCAATGCAAACAAAGACAGAGCTGTAAAAGACCAAGTTGCTAAAGATAAAGCGAGTAGTAAACGCAAGAAAGCATCATCACAAACCAAAAAGATAGAAGCAAAGCTTAAAGCTAAACGCGCGGCCAAACGCGATAAAGCATAAGATTTGTTCTTCTAGTTCTTTTTTAAAAGGCGGAGACCCCGCCTTTTATCTGTTTTGTACCTTTTATTTTTTTAATGAGTAATCACCGCTATGAGCGAAGAAATTATTTATGGTATTCACGCAGTAAAAGCATTACTTGAGCGTGATCCTGCGCGTTTTAAAGAAGTTTATGTATTAAAAGGGCGTGAAGATCGCCGTTTAACTCCCGTTATCCATGAATTAGAAGCCCAAGGGATTTTAGTTCAAGTGGCTAATCGTCAGTGGTTAGATAGCCAAACGGAAGGTGCTGTTCACCAAGGTATCATTGCAAAAGTGAAACCTGGTCGTCAGTACCAAGAACAAGATTTACCCGATTTATTAGCTAAAGTTGGTACACCTTTCTTATTAGTGTTAGATGGCGTAACAGATCCGCATAATTTAGGTGCATGTTTACGTAGCGCAGATGCAGCCGGTGTACATGCTGTCATTGTTCCCAAAGATCGTTCCGCACAATTAAATGCTACAGCAAAAAAAGTCGCATGTGGTGCAGCGGAAAGTGTTCCTTTAATTAAAGTGACTAACCTTGCTCGTACATTGCGTTTTTTGCAAGAAGAGAACGTTTGGATTGTCGGCACAGCAGGGGAAGCAGACCATACTTTATATCAAAGCAAACTTACCGGTCCTATGGCTTTGGTGATGGGGGCTGAAGGTGAAGGAATGCGCCGTTTAACGCGTGAGCATTGCGATGAACTTATTAGTATTCCAATGGCGGGTACGGTGTCTTCGCTCAACGTTTCTGTCGCAACGGGTGTTTGCTTATTTGAAGCAATGCGTCAGCGTATTATTGTGAAATAATCGCTTAGCTTATTTTATTCTCTATACTCCCTTGAGTTTTATTGGCCGCGGGGGTATAGTTACGCGTCAATTTTTTCAGTCACAACTTAAACAAGTTCCTTGCCTCCATGGGTGGTGACTGACCCTGACAGGAGGCTGATAAATCCGTAAGGAGCAATATCAAATGCGTCATTACGAAATCGTTTTTATGGTTCATCCTGACCAGAGCGAACAAGTTCCGGGCATGATCGAGCGTTATAAAACCGCTATCACTAATGCAAATGGTCAGATCCACCGTCTAGAAGACTGGGGTCGTCGTCAATTAGCTTATCCAATCAACAAACTGCACAAAGCACACTACGTTCTGATGAACGTTGAAGCTCCGCAGGAAGTGATTGATGAACTGGAAACTACTTTCCGTTTCAACGATGCCGTTCTCCGCAACATGATCATGCGTACTAAACACGCAGTAACTGAAGCTTCTCCAATGGTTAAAGCAAAAGACGAACGCCGTCGTGATATCGCTGATGACCTCGATGAAGAAGATGAAGTTGATGATGTAGCAGAGGATTCTGAAGAGTAATTAGTGCTGTGACGGCTAATAATCATTTGGTGCTAACTGGCACAGTGTGCAAAGCATTAATACGAAAAGTTAGCCCCGCTGGGATCCCGCACTGTCAATTTGTTATTGAACATCGTTCAATGCAAGAAGAGGCGGGATTAAAAAGACAATCATGGTGTCGAATGCCCATTATTGCTAGCGGGAAAGCGTTACAAGCAGTTACTCACAGTATAACGGTCGGCAGCCAAATCACCGTTTCAGGATTCATTAGTAGCCATCAGGCGCGAAATGGATTATTTAAATTGGTGCTTCATGCCGAGCAGATTGAATTGATAGATTCTGGAGACTAGCCATATGGCACGTTATTTCCGTCGTCGTAAGTTCTGCCGTTTCACAGCAGAAGGCGTACAAGAGATCGATTATAAAGATATCGCTACGCTGAAAAACTATATCACTGAAAGTGGTAAAATTGTACCAAGTCGTATCACCGGTACTCGTGCAAAATACCAGCGTCAGCTGGCTCGTGCTATCAAGCGCGCACGCTACCTGTCTTTATTACCTTATACTGATCGTCATCAGTAATAGGTATATAGTCCATTAATGACTTGTAGAGGATAAGGTAATGCAAATTATTCTGCTTGATAAAGTAGCGAATCTGGGTAGCCTGGGTGATCAGGTTAACGTAAAATCGGGCTATGCTCGTAACTATTTAATCCCACAGGGTAAAGCTGTTTCTGCGACTAAGAAAAACATCGAGTTTTTCGAAGCGCGTCGTGCTGAGTTAGAAGCTAAATTAGCTGAAACTTTAGCAGCAGCTGAAGCTCGTGCAGCGAAGATCAATGCACTGGGTTCTGTCACTATCAGCTCTAAAGCGGGTGACGAAGGTAAACTGTTTGGTTCAATCGGTACTCGTGACATCGCTGATGCAGTAACTGCAGCTGGCGTTGAAATGTGTAAGAGCGAAGTTCGCCTGCCAAATGGCGTTCTGCGTACTACTGGTGACCACGAAGTTCACTTCCAAGTTCACAGTGACGTATTCGCTGAACTGAATGTTATCATCGTTGCTGAATAATCTTTGATTAAACAGTGAATGTTGATAAAGAAAAACGCCAGCTTTGCTGGCGTTTTTTTTAACTCAATTTTTGACTAAGGTGTTCGGTAATAACTACCATCACTTAAACGTGTATAAGTGATAACTGTGCCAGCACTGTTTGTGACTTCCAGCATACTTACATCACCTTGTGGACTACGTTGTAATCGAATTGCCTGCCCTGAACGTAGTTGGCTTAATGATTTTTGTTGATCTTCAGATTTTGCCATAGAGAAAGCATCATTTACTGGAAGTTGATTATCTCTAAAGAGCTGCGCTAAGGTCTGCCCTTCTTTAATGGTATATGTTTGCCATTTTTGTGCAGATGTTGAAGCGGGATCTTGTGGTTGTGTTGTTTGAGCAACACCTTCATCTATATTGTTTGTCGTTGAATTCTCATTAGGAAGCTCCGTTCCTTGATCGGCATCTAAGCTATCCTGTGCTTGAGGGATCGGTGCTTGATAAATTGGATCTTCGCTAGTGACTGATGGTGCAATGGGTACAGGAAGATCTTGCGTCGATGATGACGGTTGAGGTGGCTCACCGTTATTTTCACTTGTTGGCCAAAAAAATACGACCAACAAAACCACGGCAATAACCAGTATTGCTCGACGATGTAAGCCAGGGAATTTGCCCATATTCACCTCATTATTGATCTGTGAATCAGTATTATGAATTGCTGTAACATCTTTTTTATTCCTTGTAGCCATACTAGCACGAACCATGATCCTAACCTGCTCCCTGAATTCTTTTCAGAATTATCTATTCGCTCTAACCATTAATGTTCTTCGTTTCCTTGATGGTTAACTAAAAATAACTTTATACGTTGATAAGCATTTTTATCGGTTTCTATGGTTAAGGCTTGTGTTAATTCACCATAAAGATCATGAGGCAATAATGTGTCAGACCAAGTTGAAAGAACATTCAGCGCCATATTTCTATCACGCAATGTCGGGCTACGTAACTGCCGTTTGATGAGTGACCAGCCGATACCGGGAAAACCACCAAGATCTTGCATAATGTATTCAACGGCATGATGAGGCTGATATTCAGAGTAGGTAGTTATTAATGGATCATCTGTGCTATCGAATGCTGTTAATTCAATTTGTTGTTCTGCAAGTTTGACTACTCTTTCTATTTTATGAGAAGCATCTGTTTGCATTAATTGATGCCACCAGTCTGCATTGGGATTATCTTTTTGCAGTGAAAAAAGCAACTCCCAAATATCAAGACGAAGAGATTTTGCAACCAAACTTGCTTGGTAATTTTTTGAGCGAGAGGGATGTTGTAATGCTTCAATAATGAGTGTTGACCACTCTGGTTTTTGAATAATATTTTGTGAAATAGACATAATTTGCTGTTGGCCATGGTCATCCCACCCTAATGTTTCGAGTAATAACCAATCTTCACCACTATTTTGTACAAAATCAGCGATTTCACAAACGCAATGAAGCAATTTTAGCTCTTTGGGTGGCAGTACATCGACTTGTGAAATAAACGCTTTGCAAACCTGAGCACCTTCAATGTAATCATAAATATCTTTTGCTGGGCCACCATTAAGCAATGCACGCAGTAAATCACTACAACCTAATAGTAATGTGTTATCTAAAGGATGCGTATGGAGCATCTCTAAAAGTTTGCCTTTCGTTACACAGTCATAGGCAACATATTCTGTCATTACATTATTCTTATAGCCTTCCGTGAGTAACCAATAACGGTTATTTACCGAAAGCATTGTTGGCAGATATTCAATAAATTGAATACGTCCCCACCCCTTAGTACGTTGACCAAATGAATATAAAAAAGGCTCAAATTCTTCACAGGAAAGGCGTTGTTTTAGTGAACGAATAGCATAGAGTGTAAATTCAGGATGAAGAGCAAATAATAAAAGTAAACGTTGAGATGTATTATCACGAAATGATCTTAATAATCCTAAAGCAATTTTAACTGGATTCTTATCAGGGCTCAGTTTCAAGATCCATAAGATCAACTGAAAATAGATCTCATTTTTAAACAGTGCTTCATCTTGTTCTATTTGCTCGTTCAACTGGGAAAGATAAGTTATCGGGGCGAGTTTATCCTGACAGGCAATTGCATAAAAAGAAGTAATATGATCTTTATCGGGTAAAAGCACAACATGTTTGATGGCGTTATAGAGTGATAGGGCAAACTCCTCACATGATTGTTGTGAAGGTTGCTGTTCGATCGCGCGACCTATCCGTTGATGCAGAATAATGCCTTCGCGAGCTCCTGCCGACCAACTGAAAGGAATAGACTCATTATTTGATTTTTCTTTTAAATGACTTTCTGACAATAGATTTAATTCATCAGGTAAAGGTACATCGCCTATTTCATAAGGAATTAATAGTGAAAAAAGTGAAGGAGTAGAAGCAGGAAAAACATTAGGAAAGTCTATGTTGAGATCGATAGACAGAGGTGACTTACTGAAAAGCTTATCGCGCCAATTAGTCATAATATGTCCTATTTGTTTTGCCGTCTTAGTATAACTCTAGCGGAAAATAGAAAAGCTGGATAAAAAAAGGCCAGAAAATCCACTTATATCACTTAAAAAGTACATACCTAAAACAACCTACTTTTTCCTAAGATAAAAAACAGACTAAAAAAAACTGGTCAAGGAAATTAAAAAGCGCTACATTACTGCAATTCAATATTGTTACATTATAACATTACATATATGAGTTGGAGTTTTATATGAAACCAGGCATTCATCCACAATATCGAACTGTTATTTTTCATGACACAAGTGCAGATGCTTACTTTAAAGTTGGTTCAACCATTAAGACGGAAAAAACGATAGAGTATGAAGGGCAGATGTATCCTTATGTTACGTTAGATGTCTCTTCTCAATCTCATCCATTTTATACCGGTAAGCAGAAGACACATTCTCAAGAAGGTAATGTGGCGCGCTTTAATAAACGTTTTGGCCGTTTTGTTAAATAAGAAGGAAAGAAAAATGCAGGTATTAAGTTCATTAAAAAGTGCAAAACAGCGTCATCCTGATTGTAAGGTTGTACGTCGCCGTGGTCGTCTTTATGTGATTTGTAAGTCAAATCCACGTTTTAAAGCAGTTCAGGGGTAAGATCATGCAAAGTCCGATACTTTCTTGTGTTTTAATTATGGGATTGTTGAGTAGTGCGATGTCTGTTGTGGCTCATGGGTATCATCATGAAAAAGTAAAAACACAAGCACAACGCGATGCTGCTAACGGAATTTTTGAGGACAAGGATGTTCTCAATCGTCAATTGAGTGACTGGGAAGGTGTATGGCAATCAGTGGAGCCTTACCTTCATAGTGGCGAACTCGATATTGTCTTACAGAAAAAAGCAGAAGTGAAAAAAGATAAGACAATTGAAGAATATCGTGCTTATTACACACAAGGGTATAAAACAGATATTGATATGATTGGTATTGAAAATAATATCATTGAATTCCATCGTGGTGAAAACGTAGATAGCTGTGAATATCACTATGACGGTTATCGTATTCTACATTATGAATCAGGTAAAAAAGGAGTACGTTATCTTTTTCGCTGTGATGATGTCAAAAGCCAAGCGCCCAAATTTATTCAATTTAGCGACCACATTATTGCACCAGAGAAAGCAGAGCACTTCCATTTATATATGGGCAATACATCGCAAGATGAATTACTTAAAGAATTAAGCAACTGGCCAACATATTACCCTTATTCAATGAAAGCAGATGACATTGTTCATGACATGCTTTATCACTGATTTAAGCAAAATAAATAGAAAATAAAATAATAAAAAATCTTTAGCAAAGGAATGCTAGATTTTTTCGATAATAAGAGAAAATAGTAAAGGAAAAAGCAGTAGCATCCATGCTGACTTACTTTTATAGGGGGGATAGCGATTATTTATAATCCTTGGCAGAGATATTTCATCTCCATATAGTCTTCAATGCCATGTTCAGAGCCTTCACGACCTAAACCTGATTGTTTAATACCACCAAATGGTGCCACTTCATTGGAAATTAAACCGGTATTAATTCCCACCATGCCGTATTCTAAATTTTCAGCAACACGCCAAATACGTTGTGGATTTTCACTGTAAAAATAAGCAGCTAAACCATAAATAGTGTTATTGGCTAAATGCACCACTTCATCTTCATTTTCAAAAATAACTAAAGGTGCAACAGGGCCAAATATCTCTTCTTCAAGAATATGGCTATCAGCCGGAACATTGCCGATAACAGTAGGTTGGAAAAAGTTTTCACCTGCTTTATCACGCTCTCCACCACAAAGCAGTGTTGCACCCCGTTTTAGTGTGTCAGCAAGCAATGATTGTGATTTTTCAATAGCTTTACGGTTAATCAGAGGTCCAATAGTGACACCTTCTTTAAAACCGTTTCCTACTTTGAGCTTTTTGACAGCAGCAACAAAACGTTCACTAAATTGTTGGTAAACATCTTTATGAATATAAAAACGGTTAGCACAAACACAAGTTTGCCCTGCATTACGGAATTTAGCGCCCATAGCCCCTTCAACGGCTTTATCAATATCGGCATCGTTAAACACGATAAATGGCGCATTACCGCCTAATTCTAAAGAGACTTTTTTGACACTATCAGAACATTGACGCATTAATAAACGTCCAACACCTGTCGAGCCAGTAAAACTTAATTTGCGAACACGGTTATCAGAGGTAAAGACTTCGCCAATTTTAATCGCATCACCAGTGACAATATTAATAACACCCGCAGGAATACCAGCTTGAGTTGCTAGTTCAGCTAAAGCTAGTGCGGTATAAGGTGTTTCATTGGCTGGTTTAATTACCATAGTACAACCCGCGGCTAATGCCGGTGCGGCTTTACGGGTGATCATAGCAGCAGGGAAGTTCCAAGGTGTAATAGCAGCACAAACACCGATACCTTGTTTTATCACCATCAAACGTTTATCAGCAGAAGGTGAGGGGATGATTTCACCGTTGGTTCTTTTACCTTGTTCAGCAAACCACTCAATAAAAGAAGCCGCATAAGTAATTTCGCCTTCAGCTTCAGCAACAGGTTTTCCTTGCTCAAATGTCATTAACTCAGCAAGTTTTCTCTTGTTTTCAGTGATTAATTTAAACCAATTTTGTAATAATGCGCTACGTTGATGGGCTGTTAGTGCTCGCCATTCGGGTAAGGCTTTTTGTGCAGCATCAATCGCCATTATTGCTTCTTGTGTTCCCATATTAGGAACAGTACCCAGAAGTGTGCCAGTTGCGGGATCAATGACATCAACCGTGTCGTTATTTTTAGCGTTACACCAAAGGCCATTAATATAGCCTTGTTCGCGGAAATAGGGGTTTGTCGTTATCTTCACTTAATACCTCTCTGAACACATCTATACTTGTCATACTTCAAATTACAGGAGGATTGACTATGCTTAGTGAGACGAATGACATCGTTTTCTATGCACTCCCACCTGACTACCACTTGAATTATTTAGAGTATATATATATTGATATTTATAGATTTAGGCAGTTTTGAGCCTATTTATAAGTATATGCCTGTGTTGCGATGTTGTGAAAATAAGTATGACAAATCACACTAAAAAAGTGCTAAAAATAGGATAAATAGAGTCAATTGTTTAGGTTTTTAATGAATAATTCCCATTACTCAAGACAGAAGGTTTACGCTGTACCTTACCACTGTTATTCTTGGGACTAACTTTTATAAAAAACAGGTATTTTTCATGTCAAAACCATCATTTGATTCTATCGAATCACAGGCAAGTTACGGTATTGGTCTGCAAGTCGGTCAACAACTGACTGAATCAGGTCTTCAAGGATTAGAGCCCGCAGCACTGTTAGCTGGCTTGACCGATGCATTAGAAGGTAATGCGCCTTCTGTACCTGTTGAAACATTACACAATGCCTTACGTACTATGCATGAACGTGCTGAAGCTGTTCGTCAAGAACGTCAAGCTGAGCTGGCTGATGCTGGTAAAATTTTCTTAGAAGAAAATGTGAAAAATGAAGGCGTTCAAGTTACAGAATCAGGTTTACAGTATAAAGTACTGACAGCGGGTGAAGGTACGATCCCTGCACGAACTGATCATGTTCGTGTTCACTACACTGGTCGTTTAATTGATGGCACTGTATTTGATAGTTCTGTTCAACGTGGTCAGCCAGCAGAATTTCCTGTAAATGGCGTTATCGCAGGTTGGATTGAAGCATTAACATTAATGCCAGTAGGCTCTAAATGGGAACTCTATATCCCTTATCAATTAGCTTATGGCGAACGTGGAGCAGGTGCGGCTATTCCTCCATTCGCAACATTAGTATTTGAAGTGGAATTATTAGAAATTTTATAATTTCTTATTCTGCGGTAAATCAGAGTAAAAAATAGCCGGTTTTGCCGGCTATTTTTGTCTCTATACTAAACTAAAGAGATCGTAGGGTAATTGATTTTTATAAGAGAAGTGATCATGCTTATAGAAATAAGAGAGGTGCATTATGTTAGAACAAGTCAGCAAATTAGCTCGCCAAGCCGGTATGACGATAATGCAGATTTATCAGCAATCCGAGCCAATTCAAGTGCAGGAGAAAAGTGATAATTCACCTGTTACAGAAGCAGATTTAGCAGCTCATCAAATTATCAAAATAGGACTTGCTTCTATTGCTCCTGATATACCTCAATTATCTGAAGAAGATCCACCTGAATGGGAAGTTCGCCGTCATTGGGAGCGGTATTGGCTAATTGATCCACTAGATGGTACTAAAGAATTTATTAGTAAAAATGGTGAGTTTACGGTGAATATCGCCTTAATCGAAAAAGGCATTCCTGTTTTAGGGGTAGTTTATGCACCAGTGCAAAATGTGTTATATGCAGCTGCCAATAAAAAAGCGTGGAAAGAGGAGTGTGGGCAGCGATTACCCATTCATGCAAGTCGGGCAGAACCTCCTGTGATAGTGATCAGTCGTTCTCATCAAGATGACGAGTTAAAAGAATATTTATCACAGCTAGGTGAACATCAAACGGTCGCTGTTGGTTCATCTCTAAAATTTTGTCTTGTTGCGGAAGGTAAAGCACAGCTTTATCCCCGTTTTGGACCAACACATACATGGGATACGGCGGCAGGTCATGCCATAGCGATTGCTGCTGGCGCACATGTCACAGATTGGAAAGGCATAACGTTGGATTATTCTCCCAAAGAGTCTCTGATTAACCCAGGGTTTAGAGTTTCAATATTTTAGTGTAATAAAATGAAGTTGGAGCCCTTTGTTTCATGAGGGCTCTGACACAGAAAATTACTCTTTTATTAAATCGTTGATAAGATTAATTGCCGTCGTTATTTCAGCACCACTCAAAACACCTTCTTTAGCAAAGCGGACTTTACCTTGTTTATCAAGTATGACAATCATTGAACTCTCTTTTTCTAATCCCCATCCTTTTTGTGCAATACCATCAGCATCAACAATAAACTGTGACCAAGGAAACTCTTTTTTGCTGTCTTCAACGCTGCCACGTACAAAGGGACCGGTACCAAATACGGCATCATCTGTATTAATGATTGTCGTTGTTTGATAACTCGCTTGCGGGAATTTGGCTAATTTAACCGCTTCAATAAACGGTGCATTCATCTCCTTTGCCTTACTACGTCCTGCTATATGCTGAACTGTTCGTACTTTTCCACTAAGCAGACCACTGTTCCAATTTTGGTAGCTAAACTTATCTTTAGTTGTGTCATAAAGCAGTTCACCTTTGTCATTGATGGTGACTGCTGGTAGTACGGTATTTTCAGTGATGTTATGAGCAAATCCCCATGTTGATGTGCTAAGTAAAAGTGCAGCTAAGGTGAGTTTGTGCATAGCCATTGTCCTATGATTGAGATGACGTTAGGTTCTATTTAAGCATAGAAGCTAGTGAAGAATAATACTGCATTTTTGATACATTTATTTAACATTGAGTGGGTAAGATATTGCTTACGTTATCTTGATTTATATTCTTTACTGTCAATAAATGTAAAAATAGATAAGAAATTTAAATAAGTTGAACCTAGTACTTATAATTAGGTCTTTAAATTTGATATATAAAGATAAGTCTTTATGACTTATTAAACTCAACAACGAGCATGGGAGACTAACTGAAAGATGAAAATCTTCAATCGCTATAACCCTGAAAAAATTGCTCTCTACGTTAAGACGTTATTTCGTGGACGGTTTTACATCAAAGGAATGGGTGCATTTGAATTTGATTACGGCAAAATTTTACTGCCTAAAATAAAAGATAAGCTACATTTTAATGTTATGAGTGAAGTAAACCAGCAGGTTATTTTGCTTAAGGCTGAAATGGGTTAACTTTTATCTGATAGATAACTGAGTCTTTCTCTTTGAGTTTTCAGATAAGACTCAGTTATTAATTTCATTTAGTTACTAATCTGCAATTTTATTTTCATCTTTTTTGATTTCTACTTCCGTCGTTGTTGTCTGTGTAACAGGAACATGCTCCTGTAAGACGGGTTTAACGGGAGGGATATCATCAATTTTTGTCACAAGTAATTGATCAATTTTATAATTATCAATATCGACAACCTCAAACTTATACCCTGAGAACTTCACATAGTCTGTACGTTTTGGGATCTTGCGTAAGCGAAACATCATAAAACCAGCAATAGTTTCGTAATTACTTGAATCAGGGAAATCGTCAATATCAAGTGCGCGCATCACATCATCAATTGGTGTACCACCTTCAACTAACCATGAATGCTCATCACGACTGACAATTTGCTCTTCTTGTCCTGGTCCAATTAAATCGCCCATCAATGTTGTCATCACGTCATTTAGCGTAATAACGCCCATTACCATGGCATATTCATTGAGGATGATGGCAAAATCTTCACCTGATGTTTTAAAACTTTCTAACATATCTGAGAGTGTTAATGTATCAGGAATAATGAGTGCTTTGCGGATATGAACACCTTCATTGAGATTTAGGCTTTGTCCATTAATAACTCGATTAAGAAGCTCTTTAGAATCCACATAACCAATAATATGGTCGATATCACCTTCACAAACTAAAAATTTAGAGTGGGGTTGGGTGGCAATTTTTTCTTTAATATCGCTTTCAGTTTCTTCGCGATCAAAATAAACCACATCTTCCCGAGGAGTCATTGCCGAAGGAACGGTGCGTGATTCTAATTCAAAGACATTTTCAATGAGTTCATGTTCTTGTTTACGTAAAACCCCTGCAACAGCGCCGGCTTCTACAATGGCAAAGATATCATCAGAAGTAATATCTTCATTTCTGACCATCGGGATTTTAAACAGCTTGAAGATGAGATCAGCCATGCCGTTGAATAACCATACCAGAGGACGGAAAAAGGCAAGGCAGAAACGCATTGGATTCACAATTCTCAATGCGATGGCTTCAGGCTTAATCATACCAATACGTTTTGGGGTTAAGTCAGCCAGTAAAATAAACATTGATGTGACAATAATAAAAGAGCAGATAGATCCAAGCTGTTGAGCTAGAGGTTCTTCAAAAAATTGTAGGTAGAAGCTTTTTAGTGAAGGAGAGAATGCAGATTCGCCAACGATACCCGCCAAAATGGCAACTGCATTTAATCCAATTTGAACGACAGTAAAAAACATGCCTGGCATTTCTTGCATTTTTAAGACGCGGGCAGCGTTAATATTGCCTTCATCAACGAGTTGTTTGAGTTTAATTCGACGAGAGGCGGCAAGAGAAATTTCAGACAGCGAAAAAAAGGCGCTGATGGCACAAAGCAAAAGCACAATGAGTAAACTATTAAGCATATAAGGCTCACATCACCCCGAGTATTCAATCCAAAGGGCAATACTAGAGTGTTAAAAATAGAAGATAAATCAATATATTGTGATGAAATTATTCACAAAGATAGATAAGAGGGCGTAATTATATCATCGCCCTACTATTTTCTGCTAGTGTTACTTTTCAGGTGGAAAACAGATACCAATCCCGCCCAATCCACAATAACCTTGTGGGTTTTTGTGTAAATATTGCTGGTGGTAATCTTCAGCAAAATAAAAAGGGCCGGCTGGCTGTATTTCTGTCGTAATTTCCGTTGTTGCACCTTGAGTATTCATTGCTTGTTGGTAACGTTTTTTTGACTCAATGGCTTGTTCATATTGCTCTGTGTTAACAGTATAAATGGCAGAACGGTATTGGCTGCCAATATCATTACCTTGGCGCATACCTTGTGATGGATTATGATTTTCCCAAAAAAGAGCCAGAAGTTGTCGGTAGCTAATTATTGTGGGATCAAAAACAACTCTCACCACTTCACTATGGCCAGTTAAGCCTTGGCAAACTTGTTGGTAGGTTGGATTTTCTGTTACACCGCCGCTATAGCCCGCACTTGTTGAGTAAACACCGGGTTGTTGCCAAAACAGACGTTCTACGCCCCAAAAACAACCCATGGCAAAATAAGCGACACTCATCTTTTCAGGAATGTCATTAATAGAATGCCCATTTACTGCATGATTAGCAGATATTTCTAATGGTGTCGAGGTACCTCTTAAGGCATTCTCTGGTTGGTAAGCTTTATGTTGCAAGGTAGACTCCATTTTTTATATTTGTAAACGCTTTACTATGGTAAAGGCTTAATATTGTTATAAACTAAATCTACAATAAAGCTTAAAACAGTTTGTCGTCAATTTATCACATGGATTAAATCATATTGAGGAGAAAACGTGCCGAGATACTCCGTTATCTACGTTCTCTGTCTGTCTTTTATCGCACCTGTTGCTTATGGGGCAAGTTTGCGTTTAAAAGTAGAAGGTTTAGAAGGGCAACTCGAAAAAAATGCGCGAGTCCAGCTATCAAACATTACAACAGAAGAAGTTGCACCTGACGGGCGTTTTCGTGCGCGTGTTGAAAAAGCAATTCAAGAAGGACTTCGCCCTTTAGGCTATTATCAGCCTAGTGTGACATTTTCTTACCAAGAAAATACACCGCCAACACGCTCTGTATTAACCGCTAAAGTTGAACCAGGCATTCCTATTTTAATTAAAGGGGTCGATATTGTTCTTGAAGGTGGTGCTAAAACCGACGAACAATACGCAAAAGTAATTAAAGAAAATACTCCTCCTCTTGATAGTGTTTTAAACCATGGTGATTATGAAAAGCTCAAAGGTTCATTAACAGGACTTGCTATCCGTCGTGGTTACTTTGATGCAGAAATGGATAAAAGCCAGCTAGGCGTCTCATTAGATAATCATGCATCATATTGGGATTTTGTCTTTAATAGTGGTGAACGTTATCGCTTTGGCAAAGTAAATTATACTGGCTCTCAAATCCGCGAAGACTATTTACAAAATATTGTTCCTTTTAAAGAAGGACAGTATTACGCCTCTGAAGATCTGGCTGAATTCAACCGACGCTTAGCCGCAACGGGATGGTTTAACTCTGCGGTTGTTACTCCTGATATTGCAAAAGCACGGGCTGAAGGTTCTCATCTTTTACCGATGAGCGCAGTTGTAACACCTCGTTCTCGTAACTATGTAGAGCTTGGTGGCGGTTATGCTACCGATGTTGGTCCTCGCCTTAATATGCAGTGGGATAAACCATGGATGAATTCGCGTGGCCATAGTTTAACTTCCAACATTAGTGTTTCTCAGCCTGAACAATCTATTGGAGCAAACTATAAAATTCCACTTAAGGTCAATCCATTAGAGCAATATTATGGTGTTCAAGGTGGTTTTAAACGTACTGATTTAAATGATACTCGCTCTGATACCACAACGTTAAATGTGTCTCGTAACTGGGATATGTCTACAGGCTGGCAATACAGTGTGAATACACGTTGGAGTCTCAGCCACTTTACCCAAGGTGAAGTTACAAATACCACCATGTTGCTTTATCCCGGCGTAACTGCCAGTCGAGTACGTCAACGTGGCGGTATGATGCCTTATTGGGGAGATAGCCAACGTTACTCATTAGACTACTCCAATAAAATATGGGGTTCAGATGTTGAGTTTGCTGCATTCCAAGCGCAACAGGTGTGGATACGTACACCATGGGAAGGGCACCGCTTTGTTGTAAGAGGCAATTTTGGTTGGATTGAAACCAATGCTTTTGAACGAGTACCTCCTGAATTACGTTTCTTTGCAGGGGGTGATAGAAGTGTTCGAGGCTTTAAATACCAAAGTATTTCACCAGAAGATAGTAAAGGTAATTTAACAGGGGCATCAAGGATGCTCGTTGGATCGGTAGAATATCAATATAACGTTACGGGTAATTGGTGGAGTGCTGTCTTTATTGATAGTGGTGAAGCCGTTAATGATTTTACTCGCAGCGATTTTAAAACAGGTGCTGGTGCAGGTGTACGTTGGGCATCACCTGTTGGGCCAATTAAATTTGATTTAGCACTACCTGTGAGTGACGTTGATAAACGTAGACTCCAGTTTTATATCGGGTTAGGAGCAGAGTTATGATAAAAAAGTGGTTGAAATGGATTGCGTTAACACTCCTTATCATTATTTTGCTTACATTTGGTGCTGTAGCTTGGATTTTAGGAACACAATCAGGTTTGCATTTTGCCATTAATAGTGCAGCTCGCTGGGTTCCAGGCTTAGTTATCAAAGATGTTAATGGTGGCTGGAAAGATCTGCGTTTGACGGGTGTTGAATATCAAATGCCCGGAGTTGATGTGAATGTGGGTGAGTTATCGTTAGGATTACGTTTAGCATGCCTAACGGATAAACAAGTTTGCATTGATACATTGGCGACACGCGATGTGGTTGTTAATGTTGATACTAGTGCTTTCCCACCCTCTGAAGAAACCCCACCATCAGATCCTTTAACTGAGCTTAATGCTCCGTTACCTATCTATTTAAACTCGCTCTCATTAGAAAATACGCATGTGAAGATTGATGATATGGCAATCTCGCTGGATGAGTTTAAAACAGGTGCACAGTGGGAAGGTCGCCAAGTCACATTAAATCCAACTGTTATTAATGATTTGCTGGTGGCGTTACCTAAGACTCCGGAAGAAGGTAGTGTTGAAGCGGTTACCCAAGATGTAAAAGAAGTCGTAACTGCAAAACCTAAAGCTGAACCTAAAACACCAGAAGAAAAAGAACAGGCATTAGCAGACACAATTAAAACGATCTTTGCTAAGCCATTATTGGCTGAATTACCTGAAATTATTATTCCTGTAGATATCAATATTGAAGGTATTGAAGGTAAGCAATTACAAGTGAGTGGGGATGCCCCAGTTACTATCAATCAATTATCTTTTGAAGCGAATACTCAAGGTAAGCAAGTTAATCTCACTAAATTACGTGTTGATGCGTCAGAAGGTGAGGTCAGTTTAAAAGGGGGGATCACGCTTGATAAACAATGGCCTGTTAATTTAGATATCAACGCTACCATTCGTGATGTTGTGGGCTTGGAAGATTTTAAAGATCAAAAAGCGACACTTTCTTTACAAGGTGCGTTGCTCGAAGAGCTTAAATTAGCACTTTCTTTAACTGGAACAGTAACTGCTACACTTGATGCACAGGCTGAACTAGCCAAGCCACATCTTCCATTAAAACTGACCTTAGAGAGTCAAAAAGTACGTTGGCCATTAACTGGGGATGTACAGTATCAACTTAATGACACTCGACTACGTCTCAATGGTCAGACGGATAATTATACCCTTTCATTGCGTTCTGATATCCAAGGTCAGGAGATCCCGCCAGCCAAATTAATGTTGGATGCAAAAGGTAATGAAGAAAAAATAGAGTTAACACGCCTGCGTTTAGCTGCATTACAAGGCAACGCTGATATCACAGGTGTGGCTGATTGGAGTAAAGCAATTAGTTGGAATGCGTTGCTCACTATTTCAGGAATTAATACCGCAAAACAGTATCCTGATATGCCTGCAAAATTAGATGGGCGTATTGCTACAACGGGAAGCCTGTATGGTGGAAGTTGGCAATTACGTGTTCCTGAAATCACGTTAGATGGCAATATCAAAAATAATCTTATCAAGGCGAGAGGGAATGCCTATGGTAATGATTCTGGGCAATGGAATATTCCTCAATTAAATCTGATACTGGGTAAGAATAAGCTTGATATCGAAGGACATCTAGGTGACAAGTGGGCATTAGATGCCAATATTAATGCACCAGGATTAAATGGTTTAGTGCCAGGACTTGCTGGTGTTGTAAAAGGTAAGGTGAATATTCGAGGTGACATTAATGCACCGAAGATTATTGCTGATATCAACGCTCAGGGCATTAAATGGCAAGATCAAGTGAGTGTTGGATCTATTACGATTAAAGGCGATGTTCAGTCTGATAAAGAGATTGGTGGCAAACTGGCTATTACTGCACGTCAGTTAAGACAAGCAGATTTAATTATCCGTAATTTAACGTTAGATGCAGCAGGTACAGAAAAACAACATAAACTCACGTTGAAAATGGATGGCGAACCTGTTTCTGGTGGGCTGACATTAGCAGGATCATTCGATAAGGAGAACCAACAGTGGAAAGGAACGCTAAATAATACGGCTTTTGATACCCCTGTGGGTGAGTGGCGTTTAAATAAAGCAATGGCGCTGAATTTGTTGGCAGAAAAGCAAGAGATTACGATTGGCTCTCATTGCTGGGTGAACCCAAATGCACAAGTCTGTGTTCCTAAAGCGATAACAGTGGGTGAAAGTGGAACGGCTGCAATTACGCTAACACGTTTTGATTTAGCAATGATAAAGCCGTTCTTACCACCTGAAACTTCTGTTCGAGGCGTATTTACAGGGGATGCCACTGCAACATGGAATTCAAAAAGTGGATTACCGAAGGCATCTGTCAATCTAAAAGGGCAAGGTGTTGCGGTAAAACAGAATATTGAAGGAACGATTTTACCTATTGATTTTGATGCTATTACCTTAAATGCGGGTATGAGTAATGGTAAAGCTACATTGCAATGGCTGATTAGCATTGCAGGTAATGGTGATTTTAAAGGTAACGTACATGTTGCCGATCTTGAGAAAAAGCGCCAACTATCAGGTACGGTTGATATTGATAATTTGACATTAGATTTAATCAAACCGTTCTTAGGTAAAGGTGAAATTGCTCAAGGGAATATTGGTGCTCAATTACGTTTAGGAGGAAGTGCTCAATCGCCACTGTTATTTGGTCAATTCGGGATTAATCAATTAAAAGTGGTCGGGCATTGGATCCCATTTGATATTACGAAAGGTAATGTTGATGTTCGATTCAATGGAGCAACATCGGACTTAGGCGGCAGAATTGAGATACCAGAAGGTTACTTAAACCTTACTGGGAATGCAGATTGGCGTCAGTTAGATGAATGGCGCGCAGTGGTAGCTGCTAATGGTAATAAACTACGCGTGTCATTACCTCCAATGGTGCGTATTGATGTTAATCCTGATCTCGTCTTTGAGGCTAGCCCTCATTTACTGAAATTAGATGGTCGTATTGATATCCCTTGGGCTCGTATTGTGGTTCAAGAATTACCGGAATCAGCAGTATCGGCATCTTCTGATGAAGTGATGCTAGATAAAAACTTACAACCTATAGCACCAAAAGAGACATCGATTCCAATTCAAAGCAATTTAGCGATTAATATTGGTGATGATGTGACGCTGGACGCATTTGGGCTTAAAGCAAGATTGACGGGAACACTTAAAGTCAATCAGAATAAACAAGGACTAGGTTTAAATGGGCAAGTTGATATTCCAAGAGGGGAATTCAAAGCCTATGGGCAAGACTTACAAGTCCGTAAAGGCCAAATCTTGTTCTCTGGACCCGTTGATCAACCTTACTTAAATATCGAGGCTATTCGTAACCCAGATAATACCGCAGATAATGTGATTGCGGGGGTTCGAGTAACTGGGCTTGCTGACCAGCCTAAAGTGGAGATTTTCTCTGAGCCTGCTAAAACACAACAAGAAGCATTATCTTATTTGTTAAGAGGCGAAGGTCTAGACAGTGGTGATGCTGATTCATCACAAATGACAGCAATGTTGATAGGATTAGGCGTTGGTCAGAGTGGCCAGCTTGTAGGGCGCATAGGTGAAACCTTTGGTGTTTCGGATTTAGCGCTTGATACACAAGGTGTGGGGGATAACTCACAAGTCGTGGTCAGCGGTAAGATAACGAACGACCTACAAGTGAAGTATGGAGTGGGTATATTTGATTCGCTAGCGACGTTAACCTTACGTTATCGCTTGATGCCCAGGTTGTATTTACAAGCAGTGTCTGGTATGAATCAGGCAATAGATCTGCTTTATCAATTTGAGTTTTAAATTATATGCGAATTATTGTTTATGGAAGTTTACGGCAGAACCAAGGTAACCATCACTGGATGACGTATGCGCAACTTTTAGGTGAGCATACGTTAGTGGGGTACAAACTCTATGATTTAGGGTTCTATCCTGCGGTTGTTGAAGGTGAAGGAGAGATAGAGTGCGAAGTCTATCGGATAACTCCCTCTATCTTGACAGAGCTTGATGAATTGAAAAAGAATGATCAGGATTACAAGCGACAACTGATTTCAACGCCTTATGGCAGTGCTTGGATCTATCTTTATCAAAAGCCAGTTGATGGGTTGAAAGAAATCAAAAGCGGAGATTGGCTAAAACGTCACGAAGAAGAGTAATTGGCGAATTTTAGCTATTACGATAGATGACTCAGTAATGATAAAAAAGCGCGATATTTATATCGCGCTTTTTATTTTTAGTGAAAATATAATTTCTATAAAATTAATAACAAGCTTTAATTTTTATTACTATTTTATTATTTATAGTAGAGACAGTCATATTTCTAATGCTTGTAAACATTTATATTATTTTTACTTTGAAATTTAAGTCAGTAATTATTTATTTTATTTTTATATATAATGATATGAATATTATTAATAGTAGGCCTGATTGACAACAAAATAAATTTAATGTTAAAACAGTTTTGCTTAAGAGGAACAGAGATAACCATCCTATTATTAATATAGTGAAATAAGGTAATTTTATGGATAAATTAAATGATATTACTCAACTTTATAATAATCCACCAAAAGACGTAAAACATAATATAGTAAATCATCGTTTTACTGATATGATATTACAAACAAAAACGGTAACAACAGATGCATTAGATAAACTCGCCTATCTTGCCGGTATTAAAAATGCACCCGCCGATGATAAGTATTTAAAATTAAATACAACTAATTTAGATGCATTAAAAGAAAGTGCAAAGTTACTTGGATATGATATTGAAATTGTCAGTATTTAATAAAAAAAGCAGCCATAAGGCTGCTTTTTTAACTGCATAGGAGGCAGTAGTGAATAAGGATATTAATGAATTAAATAAAAATATTAATATTGTAGGATTATATTGGATTGTTCGCTGGCGAGTAAATAATGGAAAACAACAATCTTATGTTATTCCTTTCGCAACAACCTATCCTATTAATATTGTTTACCATGGTAAAAGTGAATTTAACTATGGGCAGTATGGCATTCATCTTGGTCAACAAGATACATTAACTTTTTTAGGTGATGAAAAACAAAAAATATTGGCTAAATTTATTGATTGTCGTAAAAATTCACCAACATTTAAATCAGAATTAAGTTTTGAGATAACGCCATCATCCGCAAGAACACTCATTATTCCCCCTGGGGTCGCTCATACTTTTTCTCATCTAGAGAATGTTTTTACCTTAAATAGCTATTCTCTTTTTTTACCCACAATCGAGCAATTAGCAAATGAAACATTAAATTGGTCACCTAATAATGATGTGATAAACCTCCCTGAAAATGTTGATATTAATGAGATTGAAGGCTATGAACCAATGACAGAAGAAGCCTCTGCGCTGGTCTATCATCGGATTGCAGAAATACAACAACAATGGTTAAGTCAACATCGATTTCTACACTCTGAAACCCGCAAAATTCGCTTAGATAATGGCGATGAGATTAATTTAAGGTTTCGAGAGAAAATGGCAGATGCTCAAAAACAACAATTACCTACATCGATTATTTTAGGCGTTGAATTTTGTGAAATGGCGACTTTACATACTGGCAAAGAGAGTGGGATTGTCCCATTAACGCGACAATCCCCTATGTATCTGGTTGAGCATGGTCATGAGGATTATGATTTTGACTCTTATGGATTACATTTAGGGCAAGAAGATCATTTAACTTTTTTAGGAGATATATCTCATGAAATTACCGTTAAGCTGGTGGATATGCGTGAAAATTCACCCACCCTTTTTTATGAAGATAAAATTGTTTTTAATCCTGCACCAAATATTGAATTAGTGATCCCCTGTGGTGTTGCCCATGCTTTATTTAATATAGCAAATATTATTACTGTTAATCGGCCAGTTATCTATTTAGACAAAGAAAAAGAATATATTCCAGGCCATGATGTGATTGATTGGAAAATTGCTAATAAAAATTATCAATCTTATCGTGTTAATAAAATAGCAGCAGATTTAAGTTATTATCAATTCCTTGTATCTAAACAACAAGAGTTAATGAAACATAAGCCCACTCATCATACGCCAAAATCAATTATTGTTTATGATGAAAATAACCAGCCAATTAAAGTATTAATTAAAGAAAAGGTTTAGTATTCATTATGCGTATTGTCTTTTTTCATATGCTTTTTTTTGTATTAACTGCTGATGGGTTAATGGTTTTTCTTACCCCTGTTATTGTCTATCAGTTAACAACGAGTATTGAATATGCGGGATTGACATACGCACTATGGTGGTTACCTCGGATTTTTTTAATTCCGCTGATTGGTAAATATATAGATAGCCTAGGTGTTCGTCCTATATCTATTATTTCTGATGGTTTTAAAATAACAGGATGCTTATTTTTATTATATGTAGATTTTACGTCTGAAATGATGATAGCAGTAAGTTTTGGATTAGTTGGAAGTTTAATTTCGATTGGAAATTCTCAAACGCTTATTTCGTATGAAAAAATCGTAGCATCGATAAGTAATAATAAAGAACACCATATTAATATGATGTCTAGAATGGATTTCTTAGGGATGATCATCGGCCCTCTCATTGGCATTTTTTTTATTGATTATGGCTATAAATATTTACTTGTTATACCAGTTATATTTTATTTTATTAATGCTTGTTTCTTTTTGTTCCTTTATAAGGAAAAAAATAGAATTAATGAAAACAATTCTGAAGAAATAACTTTTTCTAATAAGGTGATTACTTACATTATATCATCACCGATAATTCTATTTTCTATTTTTGTTGCTCTTGGTAACAATATGTTTGATGGCTTAATTGAATCTAGTGGTACAGCGTTAATTGATCGCTCTATGAAATTACCTATAAAATATTATGGTTTTATTGATATTGCAGCGGGGATCTGTGGTGTATTAGGCACATACTTATATAGCTATTTAAGTAAATATATAAGTAGAAGGCCACTCACCATTATTTCAATTTTGATTATTACTATCAGCTCTTCTTTCCTAGTATTTTTCCAAGGTTCCATGATCTTGTTTTTTATCAGTTATGCAATTTCAATTATTGGGAAAGTCTTTTCAGGAAATATTTTAAGAATGCTTAGAATCGAGATTATTCCTCTCAATCAATTAGCAAGTGTGTCATCTCTAATCATCTTATTGAATCAATTGATCTTACCGATTGTGGGGGGACTTTTATTTTTTTCAACAGGGGATGTTTCAGTGGTTTATACATTAATGATAGCCGCCATTGCTATTACATTGATAAGTGGTGGATTGCTTATAATGTGTTTGAAGAAAAGAGTCGTACCATAATAAAAAGCTCTTCAATAAAATGAAGAGCTTTTTCATCAGTAAATTATTAAATAATAACTTACTTAGTTATTCTGATAGCGTCAGAATTATTTTTTAGCGCGTTCGAAAGAAGACAGAATTTCAGCTTTAGCGGCTTCTACGCCTTCCCAACCGTCAACTTTAACCCATTTGCCAGCTTCTAAATCTTTGTAGTGCTCAAAGAAATGTTTGATCTGTGCTTTTAACAGTTCTGGTAAATCAGTCACATCTTTAATGTGATCGTATTCTTTGCTCAGTTTAGTGTGCGGTACTGCAACCAGTTTTGCATCTTCACCTGATTCGTCAGTCATTTTCAGTACGCCAACAGGACGGCAACGAATAACTGAACCTGGTTGTAATGGGTATGGAGTTGGAACCAGAACGTCTACTGGATCACCATCTAAAGATAATGTGTTGTTGATGTAACCGTAGTTGCATGGGTAGAACATTGCGGTTGACATAAAACGGTCAACAAACAGTGCGCCACTTTCTTTATCAACTTCGTATTTGATAGGATCAGCATTTGCTGGGATTTCAATAACAACATAGATATCTTCTGGTAGTTCTTTACCAGCAGGAACATGATTCAGGCTCATAAAAAATTTCCTATAAAAAAATTAATTTTACGTGGCCTGTAGTATAGCGAAAAGTTTTTAACAATACCCGTTTTTTGCCGAACATGTTGCGTTATGACGTAAAAATAAGCAGTAAATAAAAGGAAGTTCTATTTCCAAAGATGAAAAAACCGGACGAAAAAGAAGCCCGGTTTATCTATGTTGGTGCTAGACCAATGAATTATTCTTCGTCTGGATATTGCGCCATAAAACTTTCAGCTTGCTCAACCATCGATTTAGTACCTACAAAGAAAGGCATACGTTGGTGAAGCTCTTTAGGTTCGATATCAAGAATACGTTCTTTACCATTACTTGCTTTACCGCCAGCTTGTTCTGCTAAAAACGCCATTGGGTTACATTCATAGAGTAAACGTAATTTACCAGTAGGGTGGCTTGCAGTGCTTGGATAGATATAAATGCCACCTTTTAGTAAGTTACGGTGAAAATCAGCGACTAAAGAACCGATATAACGAGTGGTATAAGGACGATTAGTGGCTGCATCTTGTTCTTGGCAATACTTAATGTATTTTTTGACACCTAATGGGAATTTGATGTAGTTACCTTCATTGATAGAGTACATATTTCCTGTTGGTGGGAAATGTACACTTTCATGAGATAGGCAGAATACACCTAAAGAAGGGTCATATGTAAAGGCGTGAACACCACAACCAGTTGTATAAACTAACATGGTTGATGAGCCATAAACGACATAGCCAGCTGCAACTTGACGATGACCAGGTTGTAAGAAGTCATCTAATGTTACAGATTGGCCAATAGGCGTAATACGGTGGTAAATAGAGAAAATTGTCCCGACGGAAACGTTTACATCAATATTCGACGAACCGTCTAAAGGGTCCATTAGTACAACATACTTAGCATTTTCAGCACGATCACCTTCAAAGATTACAATATCATCTTCTTCTTCTGATCCGATACCCGCAACTTCACCACGTGCTTTTAATGCCGCTTTTAGTTTCTCATTCGCGTAAAGATCCAGTTTCATCTGGGCTTCACCTTGAACATTAGAAACACCGTTAGTACCCAGAATATCGACTAACCCTGCTTTATTAATATCACGGTGGATAATTTTAGCCCCAAGCTTAATTGCCGAAAGCAATGCAGTAAGTTCGCCAGTTGCATGGGGAAAATCTTGTTGTTTCTCGACGATAAATTCGCCTAATGTTTTCATGACGCAGGTCCTGAATGTGAGTGGGTAAAGTAAAAAAGGAGGAAAATCTCCTTGGTGGTGGCAAGTTTAGCCAAAGAATCGAATGATTCAAAGGTTAATCCGTTCCTTATCTGCTTTTTGATCGTTAGAATAGTGACCAACTTCATGCTATTGGACAGAAATTCATGCACATTCATATTCTTGGTATTTGTGGCACCTTTATGGGAAGTCTTGCCATTTTAGCTCGAGCGAAGGGACATAAAGTCACAGGCTCTGATGCTAATGTCTATCCACCAATGAGTACCTTATTAGAAAATCAGGGAATTGAACTGATTGAGGGATATGACCCTAAACAATTAGAACCTGCTCCTGACATGGTGATTATTGGTAATGCAATGACACGAGGAAATCCTTGTGTTGAAGCTGTACTTGAAAAAGGTCTGCCTTATACTTCAGGCCCTCAATGGCTACATGATTATATTTTACCAGAACGTTGGGTATTAGCGGTTGCAGGAACCCATGGCAAAACAACAACGGCAGGTATGTTAGCTTGGGTTTTAGAAGATTGTGGTTATAAGCCGGGTTTTTTGATTGGTGGTGTGCCCGGTAATTTCCAAGTTTCAGCGCAATTAGGTGAAAGCCCTTTCTTTGTGATTGAAGCCGACGAGTATGATAGCGCTTTCTTTGATAAGCGTTCTAAATTTGTGCATTACTCGCCTCGCACACTGATTTTAAATAACCTTGAATTTGACCATGCCGATATTTTTGACGATTTAGCGGCAATTCAAAAACAATTCCATCATTTAGTTCGTATCGTTCCTGGCAGTGGGAAAATCATCATGCCTGACAACGATATGAATTTAAAACAGACCATTGGAATGGGATGTTGGAGCGAACAAGAATTCACGGGTGAAACAGGCGATTGGCAAGCTAAAAAACTCACTAATGACAGTAGTCATTTTGAGGTGTTTCATAAAGGCGAGCAGGTTGGAGAAGTGTGTTGGGGACTTTCTGGTGAACACAACATGCAAAATGGTTTAATGGCAATAGTTGCTGCGCATCATGTTGGTGTTTTGCCTGCTGACGCTTGTGAAGCATTAGATAAGTTTGTTAATGCGCGTCGTCGCTTAGAGTTACGTGGCGAAGTAAACCAGATCAGTGTCTATGACGATTTTGCACATCATCCTACGGCGATTTTAGCAACGCTTGAAGCACTACGCAGTAAAGTCGGTGGAACCGCACGTATTATTGCGGTGTTAGAACCTCGTTCAAATACCATGAAAATGGGAATTAGCAAGGATGATATCGCTCCAGCATTAGGTCGAGCTGATGAAGTGTTTTTATTCCAGCCACCGAATATTCAATGGTTAGTGAGTGATATTGCAGAGCATTGCGTACAACCAGCTCGTTGGAGTACTGACCTTGATACATTAGTGGATATGATTGCGAAAGAAGCCCAAGCGGGCGATCATATTTTAATTATGAGTAATGGTGGTTTTGGTGGGATACATGAAAAGCTGCTTAAAAAATTAGCTCAGCCTAAAGGATCAGAGAATCAGTATTAGTAATAAATAAAAATAAGCCACTGAATGTTTAGTGGCTTATTTTAGGACGTTAGAGTAAAGAGATTATAATTCCTGATCAAACAGGTTTAGGATCGCATCTCGCAACTCTTCTGTTGAAAATCCTGGCGCTGGTGTTGAGAAAATAGTGTCATCACCTGCAATACTGCCGAGGATCCCTTCTGCTTTGCCTAATGAATCTAATAAACGTGCAATAAGTTGTGCCGCGCCTGGACTAGTTCTTATCACCACAACCGAATGGTTATGGTCGATATCGAGTACCAGATTTTTTAATGGGCTACTTGCTGTTGGTACGCCAAGTTCAGTTGGAAGGCAATATACCATTTCCATTTTGGCGTTTCGGGTTCTTACTGCACCAAATTTTGTTAGCATACGAGAGATTTTGGATTGATTAATATTATCAAATCCAGCCTCTTGCAATGCCGTCACAATCTCGCCTTGTGAACTGAATTTTTCTTCTTTCAGCAGGGCTTTAAACGCTTTAACCAAGTCTTCTTGCTTAGAAGGAACGCGCATAGTTCACCTTTAGTGAGTTATCAATAACCTGCGTATTATGCAGAGGAGTGAATTTTTATGCAACAAAAGACGATGAAAGGTGAGAGGTAATCTACTGAAAATTGTAAAGTAGAATGTACTACAAAAAAATTTTATTTATCGACTTTGAATGTGATAATTTAAGGAAGTGAAATATTTGTTAAATAAATGATAAGCTTAAATGATTATCATAAGGAGATAGAGCCATTTAACATTTTACCCAATTTATTGGAATTATTTATCAAAAGAGTGCCCGCTATCTCATTAACAGATAAGCAATTTGTTTAGAATAACCAAAGTATTATTTTCCACTGTAAATGCCTTATTATGCAATATTGCTGTTAAATAATTGTTTTTCAAAAGGTGTATTGCGTAATAGTGAGTCTCTCTAAGGCGTTCCACTATCTCGTAACTAAGGAGTATCAGAATGAAAGTAGCAGTTCTCGGTGCAGCGGGTGGTATTGGTCAGGCACTGGCACTTCTTCTTAAAAATCAGCTTCCAGCTGGTAGTGAACTCTCTTTATATGATATCGCTCCCGTCACACCGGGTGTCGCAGCTGACTTAAGCCATATCCCAACTCAAGTGACTGTAAAAGGTTTTGCCGGCGAAGATCCATCTCCTGCATTAAAAGGCGCTGATGTTGTTCTGATTTCTGCGGGTGTTGCACGTAAACCTGGTATGGATCGTTCAGATCTTTTCAATGTTAACGCAGGTATTGTGCGTAACTTAATTGAAAAAGTAGCACAAAATTGCCCTAAAGCACTTATCGGTATCATTACTAACCCTGTAAATACGACAGTTGCTATTGCTGCTGAAGTGCTTAAAAAAGCGGGTGTTTACGATAAAAAACGTCTTTTCGGTATCACCACACTTGATATCATTCGTGCTAATACTTTTGTTGCTGAATTAAAAGGCCAAGATCCTCAGAAAACCAATGTTCCTGTTATTGGTGGGCATTCGGGTGTCACTATTCTTCCGCTACTTTCTCAAGTTGCTGGTGTATCATTTACAGATGATGAAGTCGCAGCACTGACAAAACGTATCCAAAATGCAGGTACTGAAGTTGTAGAAGCAAAAGCTGGTGGCGGATCAGCAACATTATCAATGGGACAAGCAGCTGCTCGTTTTGGTCTTTCATTAATTCGCGCTTTAAATGGCGAGAAAAATGTTATTGAATGTACCTATACAGAAGGTGACGGAGAATATGCCCGTTTCTTTGCGCAACCTATTCTTTTAGGTAAAAACGGTGTAGAGGAATATTTATCTATTGGTAAATTAAGTGATTTTGAAAAACAATCTCTTAATGGCATGTTAGACGTATTGAAAAAAGATATAATTCTTGGTGAAGAATTTATTAATAAATAAAGAGATACTTTTTTTGCTATAAAAATAATGCAAAATTAAATAAAAACCGCTGATATAGTATCAGCGGTTTTTTTTATTAATTATAATGTATGTAATTATTAGTTAATTATTAGTTTTGTCACGTATCTTTCGTTCAAGTAATTCTCCTGTTTCAGGATGAAAATAACGGCTTGGCCAAATTTCAGAAGGGGCAACACCAAGATAATCAGCAATGATTTTTTCTCCTTTAGGCCAAGGGCGTGACAGTGCATTAGCGAGTGTTGAAGAGCTTAACCCTGCTTGGCGAGAGATGGCAGCAAGTGTTGTTCCTCGTTTTCTAAGTGCGGCAATAATATCGGCAGGATGCCAATCAGATTTCCTTGAAATCATTTTTAATCCTTTTTCTATAAAATTAATTGCTGTGTTAGTGGTATAAATAACAGTTTATTAGAAATGTCTTAAAGCATTTAAACTGATTATTTAGAAAATAAAATAACATTATTTTTCTAAAAAGATTTCTGATTTTTTTCTTAATAATTTCTTTTTTGAAGTTGATAACAATTTTAGAGAAACATAATGAAAAAAGAGTGGTATACGGCAAAGGAATTGACGGGTATAGGTGGATTACCTAAATCACCACAAGGTGTAAATGCAAAAGCTAAACGTGAATTTTGGCAAAAACAAAAGATAAAGAATAAGCAAGGTAATGGTGTTGAATATCATTATTCTTGTTTACCAGATAAAACTTTAATTGCTCTGGAACTTTATGAACCATTAGCACATTACAAACTAAATAAAAAAGAGGAGCCACTCGTTATCTGGGTGAAAGCATTCCAACAACTAAATGATGGTGAACAAAAAACATTAACAGAGCTGATATTGCGGGATGGTATTAGAAGTTTTTTAGAAAAACTTGTCAATGATTAGGCGAGTTTAAAGAATCTATTATTGCGTTATCCGCAACAGATATCTATCTGACTAACCTCTTAGTTGAATGTGAGATGAGATCATGAAAAAAGAATGGTATACAGCGAAAGAATTAGTGGGGCTTGCGGGGTTACCTAACTCACCGCAGGGAGTGAACTTGATGGCGCGTCGTGAAGGGTGGGAAAATCGCCGTAAACGAGGTGTACAGGGGAAAGCTGTCGAGTATTCAGTGAAAAGCCTACCTGATGAGGTTATTGGTGTATTAGCCGCACATGAACCTCCCGCCGAGTATTTATCAAAGCGTCAGGATGCTTTTTTGATTTGGGTTGAAGCGTATTATCAATTAACTAAATCAGAACGTGAAAAAATTGTGAAGTTTGTGCTTCGAGAAGGGTTAGCAAAGCTCATTAGCTATATTGATGCTGATAATCAAGATGCAATTGAGCGAGAAAATGAAGAAGTACTCAATAAATTAAAAAACCCACCAGAGTCGACATAGTCGCTCTGGCTGGCTTTTCTATACCATTAATGGGGTAGTGTTATTAGGATTACGATTGACGTTGTACAGCAACGTGAGCAAGCCCAATAAGCGCTTCTTTATAAGGTGAATCAGGTATGATAGATAAAGCTTCAATTGCTTTGTCTGCTTCTTCTTCTGCTTTTTGGCGGGTATATTCTAAAGATCCACTTTGTTTCATGGTCTTTAAAACAGTATCCAATAAATGGCGACCATTACCTTGTTCAATAGCTTGGCGAATTAATTGAGATTCTTCTTCATTACCATTATGCATGGCATGAAGTAATGGCAACGTAGGTTTGCCTTCATCAAGATCATCGCCTGTGTTTTTACCCAACTGACTGTTGTCAGCATCATAATCAAGCAGATCGTCAATGAGCTGGAAAGCAGTACCAAGATAACGTCCATAATCTTGGAATGCTTTTTCTTGCTCAGGTGTCGCTCCAGAAAGGATGGCTGACGCATGAGAAGCTGCTTCAAATAGGCGCGCTGTTTTACTGTAAATAACTTGCATATAGTCATCTTCAGAAATGTTCGGATCGTTACAATTCATTAATTGTAAGACTTCACCTTCGGCGATCACGTTGGTGGCGCTAGACATTAATTTTAATACACGCATTGAATCAAGATCCGTCATCATCTGGAAAGATCGTGTATAGATAAAGTCACCAACAAGCACACTTGCTGCGTTCCCAAAGACAGCATTTGCCGTTTGTTTTCCTCTGCGCATATCAGATTCATCAACAACATCATCATGTAACAACGTTGCAGTATGAATAAACTCGATAAGCGCTGCGACCGAGATATGTTTGTCACCTTGATAGTCCAATGCTCGTCCAGTGAGCACTGCGATCATTGGTCGGATCCTTTTACCACCACCACTAATGATGTAGTAACCAAGTTGGTTTATCAAAGAAACATCTGAATTAAGCTGGTAAAGGATTGCCTCATTTACCGCAGCCATATCAGCGGATGTTAGTTTTATAATAGATTCTAAATTCATGTTTTTTCGACTTTGGCTCGCCAATGAGCGCGTTATTATTAATAAAAAATGATCATGCCATAGATTTTACTCTCTTATAATTTAGATTGTACTTTAAAAATGGCTGAAATAAATATCGCATAAAAAACTCTTTTTTTTAACGCTAGTTTGCGATCTGTACTTGTCATCGGCACTAAATTTGCGTAGAATTCGCGCCCTATGTGAATATTTTAATTGTGCACTCAAATTATACATATTGGGAGTGTGCGGAAAGCGGAGTTTATATGTACGCGGTTTTCCAAAGTGGTGGTAAACAACACCGAGTCAGCGAAGGTCAAACTATTCGTTTAGAGAAACTTGAAGTAGCTACTGGCGAAACAATCGAGTTTGACACTGTAATGATGGTCGCTAATGGCGATGATATTCAAATTGGCGCTCCAATCCTTGCGGGCGTTAAAGTTAAAGCGGAAGTGGTTGCTCACGGTCGCGGCGAGAAAGTTAAGATTGTTAAGTTCCGTCGTCGTAAACATAGCCGTAAACAACAGGGCCACCGTCAGTGGTTTACTGATGTTAAAATCACTGGTATCGCTTAAGGTTTAGGAGAGTAGTTCAATGGCACATAAAAAGGCTGGCGGCTCGACTCGTAACGGTCGTGATTCCGAAGCAAAACGTCTGGGTGTTAAACGTTTCGGTGGTGAAGCTGTATTAGCAGGTAGCATCATCGTTCGTCAACGTGGTACTAAGTTCCATGCAGGTACTAACGTTGGTTGTGGTCGTGACCACACCCTGTTTGCATTAGCTGACGGAAAAATTAAGTTCGAAGTTAAAGGTCCAAACAACCGTAAATTTATCAGCATCGAAGCTGAATAATTACCGGTCCTTTAATCACCGAGTCAAAAGCCCTGCAAGTCTGTTGCGGGGCTTTTTATATTTAAAAAAGGCCATCTCTGGGTAATTTCGGCCATCCAGCACGTTAATGGCTACTATACGGAGTAAAATCATGAAATTTGTTGATGAGGCCAAGATCCTGATCGTCGCGGGCGATGGTGGTAACGGCTGTGTGAGCTTTCGTCGCGAAAAGTATATCCCTAATGGGGGACCAGACGGTGGTGATGGCGGTGATGGTGGTGATGTCTACATGATTGCAGACGAAAACCTCAACACTCTAATTGATTACCGTTTTACAAAATCTTATCGCGCAGAACGTGGTGAAAATGGTCACAGTCGTGACTGTACCGGTAAGCGTGGTCAAGACATTACAATTAGTGTTCCTGTTGGAACACGTGTCCGTGATTTAGCCACCAATGAAATTATTGCTGACTTAACTGTTCACGGCCAAAAACAGATGGTCGCTAAAGGCGGCTTTCACGGTTTAGGTAATACTCGCTTTAAATCTTCGGTTAACCGTGCTCCACGCCAACGTACTATGGGTACTCCGGGTGAATCTCGAGAAGTTCTCTTAGAGCTAATGTTATTAGCCGATGTTGGTATGCTAGGTATGCCGAATGCGGGTAAATCAACGTTTATTCGTGCAGTATCAGCAGCAAAACCTAAAGTTGCCGATTATCCTTTTACCACCTTAGTACCGAGCTTAGGTGTGGTGCGTATGGATAATCATCAAAGCTTTGTTGTTGCTGATATTCCTGGGTTAATCGAAGGTGCTGCTGATGGTGCAGGTCTTGGGATCCAATTCTTAAAACACTTAGAACGCTGTCGTGTGTTATTACACTTGATCGATATCGATCCTATTGATGGATCAGATCCTGTTGAGAACGCGCAAATTATTGTCTCTGAATTAGAGAAATACAGCGAAAAATTAGCACAAAAACCACGTTGGTTAGTATTCAATAAAGTGGATCTTCTTGATGCCGAAGAAGCAAAAGAGAAGGCAAAAGCGATTGTTGAAGCACTGGGTTGGGATGAAAACTATTACATGATAGCGGCCATTAACCAAGACGGTGTGAAAAAACTTTGCTGGAATATCATGGAATTCCTGAACGTAACACCACGTGAGCAAGATTTAGTGGCGACAGTTGCAGAGCCAGGAAAAGTTGACTTTATGTGGGATGATTACCACAAAGAACAGCTTGAAAACCCTGATTTTGAAGAAGAAGATGATGATGATTGGGATGAAGAAGATGATGATGGTATAGAATTTATCTACCAACGTTAATTATCATTATTATCATGAAAAAATAAAAAACGCCTGACTAATCAGGCGTTTTCTTTTATCTGATATTATAAACTTAACGGTTATTATACATATCTTTATACAGATTAGTTTCAAAACGTACTAAATAGGCGCGCCCTGCATTACGATTTTGCGTTGGTGGTGAATATGCTGAGATATACTGAACAAAAGCAACTTTTTGCCCATTAGCTGTCGTCATAAAGCCTGCAAGATTATAGACCCCTTTTAGAGAACCCGTTTTGGCAGAAACTTTGCCATCGACACCCGCTTCATGAAAACCACCACGGTATTGTAATGTTCCATCATGCCCAGAGAGGGGAAGCATAGTAATAAAGTTGAGTTCACTGTCATGTTGGCCAATATATTGAAGGACTTGCATCATTATTGCAGGTGAAATGAGGTTATGGCGAGAAAGGCCTGAACCATCAACCATTACTGTATTACCTAAGTCAATTCCTGCTTTTTGTTTTAAAATCGTACGAGTTGCTTCCGCGCCTGAACGCCACGTTCCTGCAACACCGTAATATTCACGTCCAATGGTTCTAAATACAGTGTCTGCAATCATATTGTCAGACTCTTTTAACATTGTAGTGAGCAAATTATGTAGAGGCTTAGATTGTGTTTGTGCTAATACAGTAACAGGTGCTTTAACGTAAGAGCGACGTTTTATATAACCATCAAGTTCAATATTGGCTCTTTGTAACTCTTCTTTTAAAATTGTGCCTGCCCAATGCGCACCGTCTTGAATAGAAAACATTAAAGGCACTGCATCGTCACGTTTAGGAATACATCCTGTTATCACATAGGTATTTAAATCACGGACAGTGACATCTAATTCGCAAAAACGTGTGCGAGTTGAGCCTTTCTCATAGGTTTCAACTTCGCTTAAAACGGTAACTGGGTAAAATGAAGCTTTGCGTATTGTTGCAATATCGCCATCTTTATTGCCACTTTGCAATAAGACAGAAAAACAGTTTTTATCAACAATTGCGGCACTAGGTGGTGCACTAAAACATTGAGTCATATCATTCCAAACCCAACCTGGCGCTTTGTCATGACTCGAAAAAGCAGAAGTATCAATCAGTAAATCGCCATGAACTTTAGTGACGCCGGATTGTTTTAATACAGCGACCATTCCTCTTAACTGTTGGCGAGTTAATGTTGGATCACCGCTGAAACGAAAGATCAAATCTCCATTGAGTTGATCATTTTTTATTTTGCCTTCCGTCTCCATTGTTGTGGTGAATTGGTAATCACCCCCTAATTGAAGTAATGCAGCCAAGGCTGTAACTACTTTTTGAGTACTGGCAGGAAGAGCTAATTGATCTGCATGATAATTGAGATTAGGAGAAGCTGCGCCCACAGGCTGGGTAATCAAACCCACTTGTGTTCCTTCAGGAAGAAGGGATGTATAGTTTTCAACGGGTATTGCTTGGGTTGAAAAACTGATGATACTTAATGTGTAAAGTATCCGTCGAAATGTTGATAATAAGCGCATAATTTCTCTGTCCGTGACTATAGCGTACAAACGTTACAGTATTGATTGCCAGAGGCTAATACTAAAGGGCAATGAGGGCAAAAGTAAACGATATAACGAGTGATTACTGCATTATCAGAAAATATCTGTTTATTGATTTATAAAGAGAGATAAGGCGTGAAGCAATGCGTCTGTTGTGTTAGATTTAGTTTTAGGTCTGGGGGCTAAGTTTGCTTCCCAACAGCATGAATAAGGGAATAAACGTCTTTCCTTATTCACCGAATATATGTAGAGACAGGCCCAATTTAAGGTTGCCTGTGTCTTTTTTTGTCTTGAGAAGAGTAAATAGATCCTTTTCTCTGTGTTGTTAGTATAAAAAATCAGGATGATACCTATTTTTTATTAGGAATAGTATTGAGGTATTAACACATGAATCAGATCCCTATGACCGTTCTTGGTGCGGAAAAACTACGCGAAGAGCTGGAATATTTAAAAAGTGTTCGTCGTCCCGAAATTATCGCGGCTATTGCAGAGGCGCGTGAGCACGGAGACTTAAAAGAAAACGCAGAATATCATGCAGCAAGAGAGCAACAAGGTTTCTGTGAAGGGCGAGTACAAGAAATTGAAGCAAAATTATCAAATGCTCAGGTTATTGATATTACTAAGATGAATAACAATGGCCGTATTATTTTTGGTTCAACAGTGACATTGTTAAATGTTGAAACTGAAGAAGAGCAGACCTACCGCATCGTGGGTGATGATGAAGCAAACATTAAAGTTAACTTAATCTCTGTAAATTCACCGATTGCGCGTGGATTAATTGGTAAAGAGTTAGATGATGTTGTCGTTATCACAACACCGGGTGGACAAGTTGAGTACGAAGTTTTAAACGTAGAATACATTTAATTTATAATTTTACGTTTCTATAGAAAACTAGGTCGCTATCCTGTGGTAATATAAAAAAGGCCTTAAAAGGCCTTTTTTGCCATAGAGTTACTTATGGCATTTTTATATAAAAATACAAGTATTATTTCGGTAAAATAATCTTGCGTGCTTCTGAAGGACGATAAAGAACAAGAATTTTTCCGATTACTTGTACATTCTGTGCACCGCTTTCGCGTACAATCGCTGCAACGATCAAGTTTTTAACATCTCGATCTTCGCCTGCGATTTTGACTTTGATAAGCTCATGGTGTGCCAGAGCGAGTTCAATTTCTGCAAGAACGCCTTCAGTCAACCCGTTGTTACCAATCATAACGACTGGATTCAGGTGATGAGCGAGCCCTTTCAGGTGTTGAATTTGTTTTTTGTTAAGAGTCATCATTAATTTTTGCTTTGTTGGGATTGAAAACACACTATTCTAACGCCATCTCTCACTTATCACCATAAAATGTCGTTAAGACGAGGTTAAATGAGTGAAAGAGTAAAAATTTTGATAGCTAAGTGTATGATAGTTGGAAAACGCAATGGCCAATAAGAAACGTTCTGCAAGCTCTAGCCGCTGGTTACAAGAACATTTTAGTGATAAATATGTTCAGCAAGCAAAGAAAAAAGGGTTTCGCTCTCGTGCTTGGTTTAAACTGGAAGAAATTCAGCAAAGTGACAATATTTTTAAACCAGGTATGACCGTTGTCGATTTAGGAGCAGCCCCAGGTGGGTGGTCTCAATATGTTGTACAGCAGTTAGGAAGTAAAGGTCGAATCATCGCATGTGACCTTTTGCCTATGGATCCTATCGTCGGAGTCGATTTCCTTCAAGGCGATTTTCGTGATGAACTTGTGTTGAAGGCATTGCTTGATAGAGTAGGTGAAAATAAAGTCCAGGTTGTCATGTCTGACATGGCTCCAAACATGAGCGGTACACCCGCGGTCGATATTCCTCGATCCATGTATTTAGTAGAGTTAGCACTTGATATGTGTCGTGATGTACTGGCTCCCGGGGGAAGTTTTATTGTCAAGGTGTTTCAGGGAGAAGGCTTTGATGAGTACCTGGGGCAAATACGCTCCCTGTTTACGAAAGTGAAAGTTCGTAAACCAGACGCTTCGCGGTCTCGTTCTCGTGAGGTATATATTGTAGCCACAGGGCGTAAACTTTAGTACCCTAAAGCTATTTGTTAACACAGTTGTAATATGAGGTTAATCCCTTGAGTGACATGGCGAAAAACCTGATCCTCTGGCTAGTTATTGCAGTCGTTTTGATGTCATTATTCCAGAGCTTCGGACCCAGCGATTCGAATAGTCGTAAGGTGGATTACTCTACCTTTATCAATGAGTTAACTAATAACCAATTACGCGAGGTCAGCATAAGTGGTTATGATATTAATGTAACTAAAACAGATAACTCAAAGTACAGCACGTATATGCCTATGCGTGATGATAACCTGCTGACCACTTTAATGAACCGTAATGTAAAAGTAACGGGTGAACCACTTGAAGGTCAAAGCCTTCTGACTCAAATTTTTGTGTCTTGGTTCCCAATGCTATTACTTATTGGTCTTTGGATTTTCTTTATGCGCCAAATGCAAGGTGGTGGCGGTAAAGGTGCGATGTCTTTCGGTAAAAGTAAGGCTCGCATGTTGACAGAAGACCAAATCAAAACAACCTTTGCTGATGTTGCTGGTTGTGATGAAGCAAAAGAAGAAGTAAGCGAATTAGTTGAATATTTACGTGATCCAGGTCGTTTCCAGAAATTAGGAGGTAAAATCCCTAAAGGTATTCTGATGGTGGGGCCTCCTGGTACAGGTAAAACGTTATTAGCGAAAGCCATTGCAGGCGAAGCAAAAGTTCCATTCTTCACCATTTCAGGTTCTGATTTCGTTGAAATGTTTGTGGGTGTTGGTGCTTCACGTGTTCGTGACATGTTCGAACAAGCTAAAAAAACCGCGCCTTGTATTATCTTTATCGATGAAATAGATGCCGTAGGGCGTCAGCGTGGTGCTGGTTTAGGTGGTGGTCATGATGAACGTGAGCAAACACTGAACCAAATGCTTGTTGAAATGGATGGGTTTGAAGGAAATGAAGGGATTATCGTTATTGCGGCAACTAACCGCCCTGACGTTTTAGACCCTGCGTTACTCCGTCCAGGCCGTTTTGACCGTCAAGTGGTTGTAGGGTTACCTGATGTTCGTGGACGTGAACAAATTCTTAAAGTCCATATGCGTCGCGTACCTTTATCGCCAGATGTTGATCCTGCAATTTTAGCACGCGGTACACCAGGTTTCTCTGGTGCAGACTTAGCTAACTTAGTTAATGAGGCTGCTTTGTTTGCTGCTCGCGGTAATAAACGTGTTGTTTCAATGGTCGAGTTTGAGAAAGCAAAAGATAAGATAATGATGGGTGCTGAACGTCGTTCCATGGTGATGACGGAAGAACAAAAAGCATCAACAGCTTATCATGAAGCCGGTCATGCGATTATTGGACGTTTAGTACCAGAACATGATCCTGTGCATAAAGTGACGATTATTCCTCGCGGACGTGCATTAGGTGTGACTTTCTTCTTACCTGAGGGTGACCAAATCAGTGCTAGCCGTCAGAAATTAGAAAGCCAAATTTCAACACTGTATGGTGGACGCTTAGCAGAAGAAATCATTTATGGTGTTGAACATGTTTCTACAGGCGCATCTAACGACATTAAAGTAGCAACAAATATTGCACGTAACATGGTGACACAGTGGGGCTTCTCTGAAAAATTAGGGCCATTACTGTACGCAGAAGAAGATGGTGAAGTATTCTTAGGTCGTTCTGTTGCGAAAGCGCAGCATATGTCTGATGAAACTGCTCGTACTATTGATGAAGAAATTAAAGCTATTGTTGATCGTAACTACGTTCGTGCTCGTCAGATCTTAATGGATAATCTTGATATTCTTCATTCAATGAAAGATGCACTGATGACTTATGAAACTATCGATGCGCCTCAAATTGATGATTTGATGAATCGTCGTGATGTTCGCCCACCTGCTGGTTGGGAAGGCAATAATGGCAATAGTAATGCAACAACTACAGCCCAGCCGACACAAACGCATGTGGCAAGTGAGCCAAAAGATAAGCCTGAGTCAGAAAGTGATACGCCTTCTGATAAAAATACTCACTAATCCTCATTGGGTTATACATATTGAGTAAGCTATAAATACAAACCCCAGGTTTCTGGGGTTTTTTTATGAAGGTATCAATGAAATGAAATTAATTGCTAGAGGAAGAGAACTTAATTTATCAACACCTCAAGTTATGGGGATTTTGAATGTCACTCCGGATTCTTTCTCTGATGGTGGCACTCATAATTCACTTAATGATGCGGTTAACCACGCAGCAAAATTAATTGCTGAAGGGGCTTCTATCATCGATATAGGTGGTGAATCGACAAGACCAGGCGCAAATGATGTCTCTATAGATGAAGAGTTACAGCGTGTTGTTCCTGTTGTTGAAGCTATTTGTCAGCGTTTTGATGTTTGGATTTCTGTTGATACATCCAAAGCTCAAGTGATTACTGAATCGGCAAATGTAGGGGCTTCAATTATCAATGATATTCGCTCTTTACAAGAACCAGGAGCGCTTGAAGCCGCAGCTAAAACGGGTTTACCTGTGTGTATTATGCATATGCAAGGCGACCCTAAAACTATGCAACAATCACCACATTATGAGAATGTGATGATAGATGTGGATTGTTTTTTACGAGAAAATATTCAACGTTGCGTTGATGCTGGTATTGAAAAAAATCAAATTATTCTTGATCCAGGGTTCGGCTTTGGTAAGAATTTAGCGCATAATTACCAATTATTAGCACACTTAAGTGAACTTCATCACTTTGGTCTACCTATACTTGCTGGGATGTCACGCAAATCAATGGTTGGACAACTATTGAATGTGCCACCACAAGAGCGTGTTGCTGGTAGCGTGGCCTGTGCTGTCATTGCGGCAATGCAAGGCGCACAAATTATTCGTGTACACGATGTTAAAGAGACAGTTGATGCGATGAAAGTCGTACAAGCGACTCTTTCTGCAAAGGAAAATAATGAATGAGCGAACGTAAATACTTTGGAACAGATGGTATCCGTGGAAAAGTAGGTGATAGTCCAATTACACCTGATTTTGTATTAAAACTGGGTTGGGCTGCGGGCAAAGTATTAGCACGTCATGGCTCTCGTAAAATCATTATTGGTAAAGACACTCGAATTTCAGGCTATATGCTGGAGTCTGCATTAGAAGCAGGTTTAGCCGCAGCGGGATTATCAGCTTCATTTACGGGGCCAATGCCAACACCTGCGGTTGCTTATTTAACACGTACATTTCGTGCTGAAGCAGGGATTGTGATTTCAGCTTCTCATAACCCTTATTACGATAATGGGATCAAATTCTTCTCTATTGATGGCACAAAATTACCAGATGAAGTAGAAGAAGCCATTGAAGCCGAAATGGAAAAGCCAATTACTTGTGTCGAATCAGCAGAGTTGGGTCGAGCAAATCGTATCGTGGATGCGGCAGGTCGTTATATTGAATTTTGTAAAGGCACCTTCCCTAACGAAAATAACCTAAATGGCTTAAAAGTGGTTGTTGATTGCGCACATGGTGCAACATACCACATTGCACCTAATGTATTTCGTGAATTAGGCGCAGAAGTTATTACGATTGGTTGTGAACCAACAGGTATTAATATAAATGCTGAATGCGGTGCAACCGATGTTCGTATGTTGCAACAACGTGTACTTGAAGAAGGTGCAGACGTTGGTTTAGCATTCGATGGTGATGGTGACCGTATTATTATGGTTGACCATCAAGGCTTAAAAGTTGATGGTGACCAAATTCTCTATATTATTGCGAGAGAAGCGTTGCGCCAAGGCCAATTACGTGGTGGTGCCGTTGGTACACTGATGAGTAATATGGGATTGGAAATTGCACTTAAACAACTAGGTATTCCTTTTGTACGAGCTAAAGTGGGTGACCGCTATGTGCTTGAAAAATTACAAGAGAAAGGTTGGCGTTTAGGTGCTGAAAACTCAGGTCATATTATTTTATTGGATAAAACGACGACGGGTGACGGTATTGTTGCAGGCTTACAAGTTTTAAGTGCAATGGTTCGTAACCATATGAGTTTGCATGATTTATGCAGCGGCATGAAACTATTACCTCAAATTTTAGTGAATGTTCGCTTCACTGGAAGTCATGATCCATTACAAACACCTGAAGTTCAGAAAGTCGCTAAAGCGGTTGAAGAAGAACTTGCAGGTAAAGGACGTGTACTGTTACGTAAATCAGGCACAGAGCCTTTAATTCGAGTGATGGTTGAAGGCGAAAATGAAGAACAAGTTACAGCGATGGCTAATCGTATTGCCGACGCTGTGAAGCATGTAGGCTAATTGATGATTTTTTCTTCAATCAATCACTTTGTCGCAAAATAACCTTGCTTGTCAGTTCAGCTTTGGTTAGTATTCACACCCGCTTAGTAAGGTCTTGAACTAAAGCGGGTGAAGCAATCGAAGGTTATCGTTAATACGATAAGTTCCATAGAAAAGGTAACGCAAATGTATACGGCACTCATTGTTATTCTTATCATTGTAGCAACAGGGCTAGTTGGTCTGATCCTGTTACAGCAGGGTAAAGGTGCTGATATGGGCGCTTCTTTTGGTGCAGGTGCTTCCGGTACAGTATTTGGTTCAAGCGGTTCAGCTAATTTTATGACCCGTATGACCGCTGTTTTAGCGACAGCTTTTATTGTACTTGCCCTTATTTTAGGTAATCTAAGTGCCAATAAAACTGTGCGTGAAGACAGCAAATGGATGTCTATCGAGCAGACTACAGAAGAAGCTAAAAAAGCTGAGCAATTAGCAGCGCCTGTAGCGCCAGCAAATACAGATATTCCGCAGTAAACTAAGTAAATATTTAAATGAGATTGTTAATATTTACGCAATAACAGTCTCATTAAAGTGCCGAGGTGGTGAAATTGGTATACACGCTACCTTGAGGTGGTAGTGCCTATAAAACGGGCGTACGGGTTCAAGTCCCGTTCTCGGCACCATTATTCCAGATAGCTTGCGTTTTGCTTGTTATCAGCGTAAAATTTGCCACGTTTTTCGAACGCGGGGTGGAGCAGCTTGGTAGCTCGTCGGGCTCATAACCCGAAGGTCGTCGGTTCAAATCCGGCCCCCGCAACCACTTCTAATAATACAGCACTTTTCTCATTAATCATCTTTTGAACCGATTATGATCCTGAGTGGAATGTGCTGTAAGAAGAGGTTATTCTCGAATGGCAAGTTACAGGGTCCAGTTGCATAAAGCCCCGAATTTCGGGGTTTTTTGTTATCAGAGAATAGAATACTGGGCTATAGGCCCTTTTTTTATGCCTTGGGGGTGGGTTTGTCCACATTAGAGCAAAAATTAACAGCGATGATTTCAGCACCAGTAGAAGCATTAGGCTTTGAATTTGTCGGTCTTGAGTTTATTCGTGGCCGAGAATCAACATTGCGCATCTATATTGATAGTGAAGACGGTATCACTGTTGATGATTGTGCTGATGTCAGCCACCAGGTCAGTGCTGTACTGGATGTTGAAGATCCAATTCAAACAGTTTATAACCTTGAGATTTCTTCTCCTGGTTTAGAACGACCTTTATTCACTGCAACGCATTATGAGCAATTTATCGGTGAAGAAGCCGCTATCGTATTACGAATTGCAATGCAAAACCGCCGTAAATGGCAGGGCATTATTAAGTCTGTCGCTGGCGAAATGATCACGGTTACTGTGGATGGTAAAGACGAAGTGTTCGCACTGAGCAACATCCAGAAAGCTAACCTGGTACCCCACTTTTAAGTTTTGAAGAGGCAACTAGGATGAACAAAGAGATTCTGGCTGTTGTGGAAGCGGTCTCTAACGAAAAATCTCTTCCTCGTGAAAAGATTTTTGAAGCACTGGAAACCGCACTAGCGACAGCAACTAAGAAAAAATACGAGCAAGAAATTGATGTTCGCGTATGTATCGACCGTAAAACCGGTGACTTTGATACATTCCGTCGTTGGGTCGCTGTAGATGAAGTGACTCAGCCTACTCGTGAAATTACACTTGAAGCTGCTCAATATGAAGATCCTAGTATCGAACTAGGTGGTTATATTGAAGATCAGATTGAATCAGTTACTTTCGACCGTATAACAACACAAACTGCAAAACAAGTTATCGTACAAAAAGTACGTGAAGCTGAAAGAGCGATGGTTGTTGATCAATTCCGCGAACAATTAGGCGAAATTATCACGGGTGTTGTGAAGAAAGTAAACCGTGAAAACATCACCTTAGACTTAGGAAATAACGCAGAAGCTGTTATTTTACGCGAAGATATGTTGCCGCGTGAAAACTTCCGTCCAGGCGACCGTTTACGCGGTGTATTATACGATGTACGTACAGAAACTCGTGGTGCACAACTTTTCGTGACGCGTTCTCGCCCTGAAATGCTGGTTGAACTTTTCCGCATTGAAGTGCCAGAAATTGGCGAAGAAATCATTGAAATTAAAGCTGCAGCGCGTGATCCAGGTTCTCGTGCCAAAATCGCAGTAAAAACTAACGACAAGCGTATTGACCCAGTGGGTGCTTGTGTTGGTATGCGTGGCGCACGTGTACAAGCCGTTTCCAGTGAACTGGGCGGCGAGCGAATTGATATTGTTTTATGGGATGATAATCCTGCACAATTCGTGATTAATGCAATGGCTCCGGCAGATGTTGCTTCTATTGTTGTCGATGAAGACAAATGTACAATGGATGTTGCAGTTGAAAGCAGTAACCTTGCTCAGGCTATTGGCCGTAATGGTCAAAACGTACGTCTGGCAGCTCAGTTACTGAAAAAACATCGTGGTGATGACAAGTGGGAATTAAACGTCATGACTGCTGATGAACTGAATGCGAAACATCAGGCAGAAGCAAACGCAGCCATTGAAATATTTACTAAGCATCTCGACATTGATGAAGACTTCGCAACTGTTTTAGTTGAAGAAGGTTTCTCTACCCTTGAAGAGTTAGTTTATGTGCCAATCAGTGAACTGCTGGCTATTGACGGATTAGATGAAGACACCGTTGAAGCTCTACGTGAAAGAGCAAAAGCAGCACTAACAACGATTGAATTGGCTCAAAAAGAAAGCCTAGGCGATAACCAGCCAGCCGAGGACTTATTAGCTCTCGAAGGCTTGGAGCGCTCTTTAGCATTTGATCTAGCTGCCCGTGGTATCTGCACACTGGAAGATCTTGCCGAACAGGGTATCGACGACCTAACTGATATTGAAGGTTTAAATAGTGAGCGCGCAGGCGAACTCATTATGGCCGCACGTAATATCTGCTGGTTTGGGAATGATGCGTAACAACTGAGCAGGAAGGAACAGAATGACAGATGAAACAGTAAAATCACTGGCAGAAGAGATTCAGACACCGGTTGAACGTTTGGTACAGCAGTTTGCTGATGCCGGTATTAAGAAGACCGTCTCTGATTCTGTCTCCCAAAAAGAGAAAGAAACCTTACTGGCTTGGTTGAATCGTGATAAAGACGTATCAACCAACCAACCAGAAAAGTTAACGTTACAACGTAAAGTGCGTAGTACGTTAAGTGTTCCTGGTACAGGTGGCAAAAGTAAATCAGTAGCCATCGAAGTCCGCAAAAAACGCACTTATGTGAACCGTGACGCCGTTGAAAAAGCGCAAGCGGATGAGCAAGCCCAGCGTGAAGCGGAAGAAAAGGCGCATCGCGAAGCCGAAGAAAAAGCCCAGCGCGAAGCACAAGAGAAAGCACAGCGCGAAGCTGAAGAAAAAGCAAAACGTGAAGCTGAAAAGGCAAAGAAAGACGCCGAAGAAAAAGCGAAACGTGAAGCTGAAGAAGCAAAACGTGAAGCAGCGGAATTAGCTAAGCGCGAAGCAGCGGAAAAAGATAAAGTGAAACAAAACGATAAACCAAAAGCTGATAAAGCAGCAGATCAGGAAAAAGCACGTCGCAATGCTGAACAGGCTGAACTGAAGCGTAAAACGGAAGAAGCACAGCGCCGTAAAGCGGAAGAAGAAGCACGAGTTGCAGCAGAAAAAGCACGTCTTTTAGCTGAAGAGAATGCTGAAAAATGGACTGCTGAACCTAAAGCACCAGAAACTGAAGGCTCAGACTATCATGTAACAACATCACGTTATGCTCGTGATGCAGAAGATGAAAGTGATGCTGAAGTTGAAGGTGGCCGTGGTCGTGGTCGCAATGCTAAGGCTCCTCGTCCTAAGAAAAACAACCGCCATTCTGAAAAAGCAGATCGTGAAGAAGCACGTGCTGCTGGCCGTACTAACAAGAAAGGTAAACGTAAAGGTAGCTCATTACAACAAGGCTTCAATAAGCCAGCCGCTGTTGTAAACCGTGATGTTATTATCGGTGAGACTATTTCTGTTGCTGAACTTGCTAACAAAATGGCAGTAAAAGGGTCTGAAGTTATCAAAACCATGATGAAAATGGGTGCTATGGCAACCATTAACCAGGTTTTAGACCAAGAAACTGCACAGCTTGTTGCTGAAGAAATGGGCCACAAAGTTATCTTACGTCGTGAAAACGAGTTAGAAGAACAAGTCATGAGTGATCGTGATACTGGTGAAGAAAGTGCCGTATCTCGTGCGCCAGTTGTGACTATCATGGGTCACGTTGACCACGGTAAAACATCATTACTGGACTACATTCGTTCAACAAAAGTTGCATCAGGCGAAGCGGGTGGTATCACCCAGCATATCGGTGCTTATCACGTTAAAACAGATAAAGGTGAAATCACCTTCCTGGATACTCCAGGCCACGCCGCGTTTACATCAATGCGTGCTCGTGGTGCTCAGGTAACGGATATCGTTGTTCTGGTTGTTGCAGCTGATGATGGTGTGATGCCTCAGACAATCGAAGCTATTCAACACGCAAAAGCTGCAAACGTACCTGTTGTTGTTGCTGTGAACAAAATCGATAAACACGAAGCTGATCCTGACCGCGTGAAAACTGAACTGTCTCAATATGGCATCCTGCCAGAAGAGTGGGGTGGTGAAACTCAGTTTATGCACGTATCTGCAAAACAAGGTTTAGGTATTGACGAATTGCTAGATGCGATTCTTTTACAAGCTGAAGTTCTTGAACTGAAAGCAGTTAAAGAAGGTATGGCAAGCGGTGTTGTTATCGAATCTTATCTCGATAAAGGCCGTGGCCCTGTGGCAACTATCCTTGTTCGTGAAGGTACACTGAATAAAGGCGATATCGTTCTTTGTGGTTTCGAATACGGTCGTATTCGTGCAATGCGTAACGAATTAGGCCAAGACGTTCAATCTGCTGGCCCATCAATGCCAGTTGAGATTTTAGGTCTGTCTAACGTTCCTTCAGCAGGTGATGAAGCAACAGTTGTTCGTGATGAGAAGAAAGCGCGTGAAGTTGCATTATATCGTCAAGGTAAATTCCGCGATGTTAAACTGGCTCGTCAGCAAAAATCTAAACTGGAAAACATGTTTGCTAACATGGAAGAAGGTAAAACCTCTGAACTGAACATCGTTCTGAAAACAGACGTTCAAGGTACTTGTGAAGCGATTACTGATGCATTAGTTAAACTGTCTACTAACGAAGTTAAACTGAAAATTATCGGTTCTGGCGTAGGTGGTATTACCGAAACTGACGCAACATTAGCGGCTGCTTCTAACGCAATTATTCTTGGTTTCAACGTTCGTGCAGATGCATCTGCTCGCCGTATCATTGAACAAGAAAGTGTTGATTTACGTTACTACTCCGTCATTTATAGCCTGATTGACGAAATCAAACTGGCAATGAGTGGTATGTTGGCACCTGAATATAAACAAGAAATCATGGGTCTTGCAGAAGTCCGTGATGTGTTTAAATCACCAAAATTCGGCGCAATTGCGGGCTGTATGGTGGTTGAAGGTAACATCAAACGTAATAATCCAATTCGTGTTCTACGTGATAACGTGGTTATCTACGAAGGCGAACTTGAGTCATTACGTCGCTTTAAAGATGATGTCAACGAAGTGCGTAACGGCATGGAATGTGGTATCGGTGTGAAAAACTACAATGATGTTCGTGTTGGCGACATGATTGAAGTCTTCCAAGTTATCGAAATCAAACGTTCTATTGATTAATCTAGTACGTCTTGTTTTAAAAGGGAGCTTAACGGCTCCCTTCTTATTCCCTTCTTTGCTGTATTCTCTTTTATTTTCCTCTTCATTTTTCAACATAACCGAAATAGATTGGCTTTCAGTAATTTATGAAAGTGAGATAACAGGGTAAAATAGCAACAAAGAAACATTTTATTTCTAAAGAAAGAAATCAGAGAAAGCGGTTGTTAAATACCACTTCATGTATACTCTTTAGATATCATTGATTTTAGATCTGAATTAATAGTGACAATCAGGGCGTACCCTATTGTCAGGGAGAGATAAAATGGCAAGAGATTTTAGCCGTAGTCAGCGTGTTTCTCAGGAAATGCAAAAAGAAATCGCCATCATTCTACAGCGTGAAGTGAAAGATCCACGTATTGGAATGGCCACTGTATCTGGCGTTGAAATTTCTCGCGATTTGGCTTATGCCAAAGTGTTCGTCACCTTCTTGAACTTATCTGGTGGTGAAAAAAGCGAAGAAGAGATGGTTGATGATGGCTTAACTGCCTTGAATGAAGCGGCAGGCTTTATTCGTTCATTATTAGGTAAAGCAATGCGTTTACGTATTGTGCCAGAACTGACATTTGCATATGACAACTCATTAGTTGAAGGTATGCGCATGTCTAATTTAGTTTCTAATGTCGTTAAAAACGACGAAGAGCGTCGTCATAAAGAGGAAGAATAATGGGGCGTCGTCGTAAGGGGCGTGAGATTAACGGCGTATTGCTACTCGATAAACCCCAAGATATTTCCTCTAACGACGCACTCCAAAAAGTCCGCCGTATGTATAATGCCAGTAAGGCCGGACATACGGGGGCATTGGACCCTTTAGCAACAGGTATGCTGCCTATTTGTTTAGGTGAAGCAACGAAGTTTTCGCAGTTTCTATTGGATTCGGATAAGCGTTATCGTGTTATTGCCCGCTTAGGCCAACGAACAGATACTTCTGATGCGCATGGTGAAGTTATCCAAGAGCGCCCAGTGCAATTTACGCAACAAGCTTTAGACGATGCCTTAGAGAGCTTTCGTGGTGAAACATTGCAGGTTCCTTCAATGTACTCTGCTTTAAAGCATCAAGGTAAACCGCTTTATGAATATGCAAGACAAGGCATAGAAGTTGAGCGAGAAGCAAGACCGATTACTGTTTATGAACTTCAGTTTATTCGCTGGGAAGGTGACGAATTAGAACTAGAAATTCATTGTTCTAAAGGAACGTATATCCGTACTATCATTGATGATCTCGGTGAGAAATTACAATGTGGTGCCCACGTTATTTTCTTACGCCGGTTAGAAGTTGCAGATTATCCTAAAGAGCGAATGGTAACGTTAGAGCAATTAAGAGCGATGATAGAAAATGCACAAACTGCACAAGAAGATCCTTTCATAGCACTTGATGCACTGTTATTGCCTATGGATACCGCTGTTGCCCATTTTCCTGTCGTGAATTTAACCACAATTATAGCGGGTTATCTCAAGCTGGGGCAGCCTGTTCGCGTTAATCATGATATCAATGAAGGCGAATGGGTGAGAGTAACTGAAGGTGATGAAAAAAAATTCATTGCTCTTGCTATCATTAAAGATGGCCTAGTTGCTCCGAAAAGAGTCGTTGTAGACTATAGCGCACAAGATAACACTTAATAGCAATCTTGCGCTAAAAGTGTTTGAAGCGTAGAATAATGCGGCTATCTGTTTAGGTGGCTGAGTTGGGTAGCTGAATTAGAGATTGGCTACCCTAAAAATTTTAATTAAATTGGAGTTTATTATGTCTCTAAGTACTGAAGCGAAAGCACAAATCGTTGCTGAATTTGGTCGTGATGCTAACGATACTGGCTCAAGCGAAGTTCAGATTGCACTGCTGACTGCAGAAATCAACCACCTGCAAGGTCACTTTTCAGAGCACAAAAAAGATCACCACAGCCGTCGTGGTCTGCTACGTAAAGTTTCCAGCCGTCGTAATCTGCTGGACTACCTGAAACGTAAAGATGTTGCTCGTTACTCTGCACTGATTGAACGTTTAGGTCTGCGTCGCTAATCAAGTGAGTTTCAGTGGAAAGGGGCCTGTTGGCCCCTTTTCTACTAGAAAGTGCTATTTTTAATATTAGTCGTTATGTTTTAATGTGGTGATTGTTATTTAGTCTCTCTAGTTACGACAATTCGCGCGGCTAATGAAAGTTTTTATTGCTAGGTAGTAAATAAAGATTTTCATTAGTCGCGAGGGGACGTAGCGGAGAAAAGATCATTCATCGTCGCTAAACATCTGGCGACAATAAGATAAAGGATATTATTTTGCTGAATCCTACAGTTCGTAAATTTCAATACGGTCAACATACGGTTTCAATCGAAACGGGTATGATGGCTCGTCAAGCAACAGCTGCTGTTATGGTTGACATGGACGGCACCGCTGTTTTTGTTACCGTTGTTGCAAAGAAAAAAGTTAAAGCTGGTCAAGATTTCTTCCCATTAACAGTGAACTACCAAGAGCGTTCATATGCTGCTGGTCGTATTCCTGGTAGCTTCTTCCGTCGCGAAGGTCGTCCAGGTGAAGGCGAAACATTAATTGCACGTTTAATTGACCGTCCTCTACGTCCATTATTCCCAGAAGGTTTCTTAAACGAAATCCAAATTGTTGCTACTGTTGTTTCTGTTAATCCACAAGTTAACCCAGATATTGTTGCAATGATTGGTGCTTCTGCTGTATTAGCTCTGTCAGGTGTTCCATTTAATGGTCCTATCGGTGGTGCTCGTGTTGGTTTCATCGATGGTCAATATGTTCTTAACCCGACCGTTGATGAACTAAAAGTAAGTAAATTAGACTTGGTGGTTGCAGGTACTGCGGGTGCAGTGCTGATGGTAGAATCAGAAGCTGATTTATTATCAGAAGAAGAAATGTTAGGTGCAGTGGTATTTGGCCATGATCAACAACAAGTTGTGATTGAAAATATCAATGCATTAGTTGCAGAAGTCGGTAAAGAAAAATGGGATTGGGCACCAGAGGCCGTTAACCAAACTTTACATGATCGCATTGCAGAATTAGCGCAAGCGCGCATCGGTGATGCTTACCGTATTACTGAAAAACAAGAACGTTATGAACAAATCGAAGCAATTCGCGATGAAGTTGTTGCAACGTTATTAGCTGAAGATGAAACCTTAGATGAAGGTGAAATCAACGATCTATTCTCTAGCTTAGAGAAAAACATTGTTCGTGCCCGTGTATTAGCAGGTGAACCTCGTATCGATGGTCGTGAAAAAGATATGGTACGTGCATTAGATATCCGCACTGGTTTATTACCACGTACTCACGGTTCAGCGCTGTTTACGCGTGGTGAAACACAGGCTTTAGTAACTGCGACATTAGGTACTGCGCGTGATGCTCAAACTATTGATGATATCATGGGCGAGCGTACTGATACCTTCTTACTACATTATAACTTTCCTCCATACTCTGTTGGTGAAACAGGTATGATGGGCTCACCAAAACGTCGCGAAATTGGCCACGGCCGCTTAGCAAAACGTGGTGTATTAGCAGTAATGCCTACTATTGAAGAATTCCCATATACTGTTCGCGTGGTTTCTGAAATCACTGAATCAAATGGTTCATCTTCAATGGCATCTGTATGTGGTGCTTCTTTAGCACTGATGGATGCGGGTGTGCCAATTAAAGAATCTGTTGCTGGTATTGCAATGGGCTTGGTAAAAGAAGGCGACAACTTTGTTGTTCTTTCCGATATTCTGGGTGATGAAGACCATTTAGGCGATATGGACTTTAAAGTTGCGGGTAGCCGTAACGGTGTCAGCGCATTACAAATGGATATCAAAATCGAAGGTATCACACGTGAAATTATGCAAGTTGCGTTAAACCAAGCGAAAAGTGCACGTCTACATATTTTAGGTGTTATGGAAGATGCTATTAGCCAACCTCGTGCTGATATTTCTGAATTCGCACCACGTATTCATACTATCAAAATTAATTCAGACAAAATCAAAGATGTTATCGGTAAAGGCGGTTCAGTTATCCGTGCATTAACGGAAGAAACGGGCACAACTATCGAAATTGAAGATGATGGTACTGTGAAGATTGCGGCAACAAGCAATGAGCAAGCTAAAATGGCAATTGCTCGTATCGAAGAAATCACAGCTGAAGTTGAAGTGGGCCGTATCTATAACGGTAAAGTAACTCGTATCGTAGATTTCGGTGCGTTTGTTGCTATCGGTGGCGGTAAAGAAGGCCTGGTTCATATTTCTCAAATTGCAGATAAACGTGTTGAGAAAGTGAGTGATTACTTGGAAATGGGCCAAGAAGTTCCAGTTAAAGTGCTGGAAATTGACCGCCAAGGCCGTATTCGCTTAAGCATGAAAGAAGCTCAAGCTAATCAGCAGGAAGCAACAGAAACTTCTTCTGAAGATTCTGCGAATTAATGATATTCTACTACCGATATCTAGACATAGGTATCGGTAGAGACTTATTATGATTGACAAGTAGGACGTCCAGAACGCTTTTTGTTGAAAGGTCTGACTTTGGGAGTGAGAAATGAAAACATTTCTGCGCGGTTGTTCTATTGCTGTTTTCATCTTTATTTCCGGATGCAGCACTAGTCCAGAATGGCGTCAGAATGCGATTTTCGCCACTCCATTACAACCTTCTTTACAACAAGAAGTGATATTGGCTCGTATAGAACAAATTCTTGCGAGTCGCTCATTAACCGAAGATGAATACGCACAGCTTTTATATGAGCGTGGTGTGCTGTATGATAGTCTCGGTTTACGAGCTTTAGCGCGTAATGATTTTTCAATGGCGCTATCAATAAGACCAGATATGCTAGAAATTTTTAATTTTCTAGGTATCTATTTTACGCAAGCAGCGAACTATGATGCTGCTTATGAAGCGTTTGATTCTGTTTTAGAGCTTGATCCAACTTACAATAATGCGCGTTTTAATCGTGGTATCGCTTTATACTACGGTGGCCGATTGAAATTGGCGCAGGATGATCTGCAGGCGTTTTATCAGGTCGATCCAAATGACCCCATTCGTTCGCTTTGGTTATATCTTGTCGAAAAAGAGATAAACACTGATTTAGCTAAACAACAGTTAAAACAGCGATACCAGCAGGCGGATAAAACGGGGCAATGGGGATGGAATATAGTTGAGTTTTATTTAGGCAACATTAATGAAAGAGCATTAATGTCAAAACTACGTGAAGCCTCAACCGATAACACTTCGCTCGCTGAGCATCTTAGTGAAACTAACTTCTATTTAGGTAAGTATTACCTAAGTCTGGGGGACATGGATAGCGCAGAAGCGTTATTCAAGCTGACGGTTGCCAACAACGCACATAACTTTGTTGAGCACCGCTACGCATTGTTGGAATTAGCACTGTTAGGCCAACAAGAAGACCTAGCGGAATCGGACCAGCAATAGCTGACGAACATTTCTCTGATCAGTTTGAAAGCCATCATCTGCATAGGATGAGGGCTTGTTTGTTCGTTTA